>NZ_RZQP01000310.1:0-6001 GCF_003998165.1 Mesorhizobium sp. M7A.F.Ca.US.007.01.2.1
GTCCTTGGTCTGGCCGACGAATTCCGGCTCGCGGATGAACACCGACAGCATGCCCGCTGCCGAGATCATGACGTCTTCCGAGGTGACGATCGAGGCGCGCTTGTTGCCGACGAGGTCGGCATAGGCGCGCAGGCCTCGCGTCAGCACGTTGCGGAAGCCGGCCTCGTGGGTGCCGCCTTCGCCGGTCGGGATGGTGTTGCAGTAGGAATTGATGAAGCCGTCGCCGCCGAACCAGGTCACCGCCCATTCGAGCGAGCCATGGCCGCCCTGTTTCTCGCTCTTGCCGGCGAAAATCTCGCGCGTCACCTGGAAGTCGTCGCCGAGCGATGCCTTGAGATAGTCCTTCAGGCCGCCGGGAAAATGGAATTCCGCCTTGGCCGGTGTCTGGTCTTTTTCCTTGATCAGCGACGGATCGCAGGTCCAGCGGATCTCGACGCCGCCGAACAGATAGGCTTTCGAGCGCGTCATACGGTAGAGCCGCGCCGGTTCGAACGCCGCGCCCTTGCCGAAAATCTGCTCGTCGGGGTGGAAGCGGATCTTTGTGCCGCGCCGGTTGTGGACCTCGCCCAACTGTTCCAGGCCGGTCACGGGAACGCCGCGCGAGAATTTTTGCCGATAGAGTTGCCGTCCCCGCGCGACCTCGACCTCGAGATGGTCCGACAGCGCGTTGACCACGGACACGCCGACGCCATGCAGGCCGCCTGATGTCTCGTAAACCTTGGAGTCGAACTTGCCGCCCGAATGCAGCGTCGTCATGATCACTTCAAGCGCCGGCTTCTTGAACTTCGGGTGCGGATCGATCGGGATGCCGCGGCCATTGTCGGTCACGGCGAGATAGCCGTCGGCCGAAAGCTCGACATCGATGAAGGTGGCGTGGCCGGCAACCGCTTCGTCCATCGAATTGTCGATGACCTCGGCGAACAGATGGTGCATCGCCTTGTCGTCGGTACCGCCGATATACATGCCTGGCCGGCGGCGCACCGGCTCCAGCCCTTCCAGCACCTCGATGTCGGCGGCGCTATAGCCCTCGCTGCCGTCCTTGGTCGAGGCAGGACGCTTGGTGGCTTGCACCACCAGTGGATCCGCCGGGCGCGCAGCGGTACGCACCGGCTGCGGCTGCTTGTCCATATTGCCGAAGAGATCGTTGCTGTCGTCCATGCCTGCCATAGGTTCCGGTGCTGCGAATCACCTCGCGATACTGCCACGCTTTTCAGCGCCAAGCGACCGAGGTTCCTGTTCCGTTCGGGGATCTGGGCCCTCTTACCCCAAAACCATTCGATAACCAAGCCGGCGGAAATAGATCCGATACCAACGCCCGGGATTCCTGATTCTTTAACAATGCCGCCTAACGTGAGCCCAACTAAATAAGAAACTGCTGATATCAGGGGTTTAGGCGTGAGGGGCAAGGCCATATCGATGATCGGCATCGCCGCCGTTTTCGGCGCGATCTCGATCTTTGCCGCGGATTTCTGGGTCAAAAGCCAGGCCAAGGCCGATTCCGAAGAGAAGACGTCGTCGATTCCGGCACCTGTCGTGCCGAAAGTCGAATTCAAGACCATCGTGGTGGCGAATGCCCCGTTGCGCTACGGCATGGAGCTCGACCGCGCGCAGCTCAGCGAAATCCCGTGGTCGCAAGAGTCCGTGCCGCAGGGCGCCTTCACCACCATCAATGCGTTGCTCGCCGACGGCAGCCGCGTGGTGCTGTCGCCGATCGAGGTCAACGAACCGGTGCTGCTGACCAAGCTGTCCGGCCCGAATGGCCGCGCGACGCTCTCCAACATGATGACGCCCGGAATGCGGGCGGTCACCATCCGCACCGACGAGATCGCCGGAGTCGGCGGCTTCGTCACGCCCGGTGACCGCGTTGATGTGGTGCTGACACGCGATGCCGGCGAAATCCAGGAAGTGGCCAAGAATGCGCAAGGCGCTGCCGGTTCCACCATCACCTCCGAGATCGTTGTCGCCGATGCCAAGGTGCTGAGCGTCGGGCAGGGCGCCGACGAGCGCCAGACGACGCCGCAGATTTCCAATTCGGTGACAATCGAGGTGACGACGGACGGCGCGCAGAAAGTAGCGCTGGCCCGCACCGTCGGCACGCTCTCGCTGTCGCTTCGGTCCGCCAGCGAAGGCGCTGACGGCAAGAGCGGCGTCACCACCATCTCCTCCTTCGGCGGATCGGTCGCCTCGAATGTGCAGGCCGCGGCCGGCTCGGTGTTCGACGCCGTCACCAAGGAGCCGGAGAAACCGAAGTTCAAGACGGTCATCGTAACGCGCGGCACGAAGGCCGAGGAATACCAGGTTCCTTCGCGGGACCAGAAATAAACCAGTGGGGACTGGGTGAGGGACGGGACAATGTTCGGGCTGTTCATATATCGGGTCATGACGCGGTTGCGCGTTTTGCGCGCCGTGGCTGTCGCGTCTTCGCTGGCCGCTGCGGCGATGCTGGCCTTGGGCGCCTCGGCGGCGAGAGCTGACAACGACGTCGTCTACGTGTCGTCGACCAAGAATGCGTCAATCAAGGTTGCCAAGGGCAAGCCGAAGACGATCATCACCAGTGCTGCCTTCTACCAGATCGTCATCGGCGATCCGGAGATCGCCAACGTCAATCCGCTGACCGACAAATCCTTCTATGTGCTCGGCAACAATCTCGGCACCACCGGGATTGCGCTGTTCGATGAGAAAAAGCAGCTTGTCGGCACCGTCGACATCGAGGTGACGCTCGACACCGACCAACTGGCCAGCACCATTCGCGCCAGCGTGCCGGATGCCAGGATCAAGGTCGGATCGGCCAATGGCCGTGTGGTGCTGTCGGGCGAGGCCGACGATGCCGTCGCCGCCGAAAAGGCAAACAAGATCGCGACGCGCTTTTCCGGTGCCGAGGAGGTGATCAACTCGGTCAACATCTCATCTTCGCAGCAGGTCCAGCTCAACGTCCGCTTTGTCGAGATCAACCGCCAGGCGGGCCAGGATCTGGGTGCCAAATACGCCGCCAATTTCGCCTATGGCCTTGGCGGCCGCGACGTCTCGATCGATCCGGGCACAGTGCCGACGGCCGGTACTGGCGAGATCATCGGTCGTCTCCTATCGAACGGCGTATCGATCGATATTGCCATCAAGGCGCTGGAGGAGCGCGGCTTGGCGCGGCGACTGGCCGAGCCGAACCTGATCGCCCGGTCCGGTCAGACGGCGAGCTTCCTCGCCGGCGGCGAGTTCCCGATCCCGGTCTCGGAGGACAACGGCAAGATCTCGGTCAGCTACAAGAAATACGGCGTCAGCCTGGATTTCACGCCGACGGTTCTGAAAGACGGGCTGGTCAGCCTTGATATCGCGCCGGAAGTCTCCTCGATCGATGCGTCGGCCTCCTACAATATCGGGACGATCTCGGTTCCTGGCTTCATCGTGCGCCGTGCCAGGACGTCAGTCGACCTGAAGAACGGCCAGAGCTTCATGATCGCTGGACTGCTGCAGTCGCAAAACGACATCACCACGTCGCGCATTCCGGGCCTCGGCAAGATGCCGGTGCTTGGGGCTCTGTTCTCGTCCAAATCCTATCAGCGGCGCGAGACCGACCTCGTCATCATCGTAACGCCCTATCTGGTCAAGCCGGTCGATCCGTCGAAGAAGCTCGTCGAGCCGACAGATGGCACGCAGCCGGCCAGCAATGCCGACTATTTTCTCAACAACACCGAGGAAGTGAAGGATTCCGATGCCGGTCGCACCGTGGCGCTGGCAGACGGCCGCGTCACTCAACCTGCAGCGGCCGCTTCGGCTGGGCATTTCCTCGACCTGCCGAAGGATTGAAGCCATGCGTCTGGTCTTTGGATCGAGCGTCGCCTTGCTGCTGGCCGGCTTTGCCGCTGGCTGCACCAGCGACGACTATGTGCGCAGCGAAGGGCCAACGGCCGGCGCCGGCAATGCGCAGGCCGCCAACACCGTCATGCAGATGGTCGATCCCTGGAAATACGGGGTCCAGAACACCAGGCTCCTGGTGCCGGCCCAACGAGGCAGTGCCGCGGCTGTCACACCCGATCAGGCGGCCGGTGCCAAGGCGTCGCAGTCGACCACAGGCAACTGATTCAACGGGCAACTGGTCAACGGGCGACCTGACAGGCTGACAGAATGGCAAATGGCATCAAGACCAGGAAGATCCTGCTCGTATCGACCGACAGGACGTTTGCGCAGGACACGCGCACCGCATTTTCCGCCTCCGAGATCATACAGCTCTCGACGGTGGAGAAGAACGTTACCGAGTTGCGCGGTGAGATCCAGGAAGCCGACTTCGGCGCCATCATCGTCGACATGGATGCGGCAAGGCTGGAGGAGGTCGAGTCGCTGCAGCGCATCATGCGTCGGCTGGAGGACAAGGTTCCGGTCGTCGTCGTCACCCAGGAGTTCAACGCGGCCGCGGTGCGTATTCTCGTGCAGCTCAAGGTCGCGGATTTCCTGGTCAAGCCGATCACCACGGCCGATCTGGTGCGCTCCGTGGTACGGGCGCTGCAAGGGCCCGGGCGCGAGGAAAACACCGAGTCGCAAATCTATACCTTCATGCCTGCGGCGGGCGGCGTCGGCACCACGACGCTGGCGCTGCAGACCGCCTTCCAGCTGCATCACTCGGTGACGCGCGGAGCCTCGACCTGCGTCGTCGATCTCAACTTCCAGCAGGGCGCCTGTGCCGAATATCTCGACCTCGAACCGCGTTTCGACATCACCGAGATCGAGAACCAGCCCGAGCGTCTCGACCGCCAACTGCTCGACGTGATGCTGTCCAAGCATGCCAGCGGGCTTTGCGTGCTGGCGGCACCGGCGCATCCAGCCGAGATGCGCTCGTTCAAGACCGATGTCGTGGTGCGCATGCTGGATCTCGTTTCGGCCTATTTCGACAATGTCGTCATCGACATGCCCCGCACCTGGTTTCCATGGACGGAGACCGTGCTGCTCGGTTCCAACAAGCTCTACATCGTCGCGGAAATGACGGTGCCGTGCCTGCGCCACACCCAGCGGCTGATCCAGGCGGTCTACGAGACGGCCGGCAAGGAAGTGAAGCCGAACGTCATCGTCAACCGTTTCGAACAGAAGATGTTCGATAACGGCATCAAGCAGGCGGACGTCCAGGAAATCCTTGGCGAGCATTTCGTCGGCGGCATCGCCAACAACTACCGGCTGGTGCGCGAAGCAGTCGATCGCGGCGTACCGCTGCACGAGATCGATCCCAACGCCAATGTCGTCAACGATCTGAAGAAGATCATCCTGCCGGAAGAAGCGGTCCCGACCCGGGCGAAATCGCGCTCGCTGTTTGGCATGGGCCGTGGATTGCTGAAGAGGAAAGCCGGATGACCAGCCGCTTCTCCACCCTGCAGAACCGCGATGCGCGTCCGCAGCGCGCGCATGAGACGACGCCGGTCGCCCACCATGCCGTCGTCATACCAACCAGCCGAAAGGCTTTGCCGGCAAAGCCGGAAGCAGCGCTGGCAAAGAATGCCAACAAGGTGCTCGATGCGCGCGTGCGTATCCACCGGCTGCTGCTCGAAGAGATCAATCTTGTCGCGCTGGAGCGTTTGCCGAAGGATGAGATGCGCCGGCAAGTGCATGACTTCGTTTCGGAAAAGACCAAGCAGGAGCGGATGGCGATCAACACCGTCGAGCTTGATGCGCTGGTCGACGACATCGTCGACGAGATGGTCGGCCTCGGTCCGCTCGAGCCGCTGCTCAAGGATCCCGACATCAACGATATCCTGATCAACGGCCACATGAACTGCTTTGTCGAAAAGAAAGGCAAGCTGCAGCCGGTCCACATTCCGTTCAAGGACGAGGCGCATCTCCTGCGCATCGTCAACAAGATCGTCGCCGCGGTCGGTCGCCGCGTCGACGAATCGCAGCCGATGGTCGATGCCCGCATGCTGGACGGCTCGCGCTTCAACGCGGCCATCCGCCCGGTTGCGGTCGACGGCCCGCTGGTGTCGATCCGCAAATTCTCCAAGAACAAGCTCGGCCTGCATAAACT
>NZ_RZQP01000311.1:0-5958 GCF_003998165.1 Mesorhizobium sp. M7A.F.Ca.US.007.01.2.1
GAGCCGATGGACTCGATGAACCGGCCGTCACGCGGCGAACGGGCGTCGGCAATGACGACGTGGTAGTAAGGACGCTTCTTTGAGCCCGCACGGGCCAGTCGGATCTTCAAGGGCATTTCTTTTCTCCTAAAAACTAAGTTCGTTGATTGGGTTTCAGTTGGTTTTCGTCACGCCGTTGGAAGCGGCGATCTGTTCGTGGTGGCGGATCACTTCGCGGACGACGAAGTTGAGGAACTTTTCCGCGAAATCCGGGTCGAGATGGGCATCCTTCGCCAGCTGGCGAAGCCGGGCGATCTGCTGCTGCTCGCGTGCCGGGTCGGCCGGCGGCAAGCCATGAGTCGCCTTCAGCACGCCAACCGCCTTGGTGCAGCGGAAGCGCTCGGCAAGCATGTGGATGAGGGCTGCGTCGATGTTGTCGATCGACGCCCGGTAATCTGCCAGGAGGGCGCGGGCGTCGGCCATGTCCTTTTCTTCGTTCATGGCGTCCTCACTTCTTCTTGCCAAGGCCGGGCAGCCCGCCACCGCCGAGGCCGGGAAGCCCGGGAAGTTTCATGCCGCCGGGCAAACCTGGCATGCCGCTGGGCAGGCCACCGCCGCCGGGAAGGCCTTTCATGCCGCCGCCTAGGCCGGCTGCCTGCGCCTGCTTCTGCAAGGCTTCGAGCTGCTTGGGGTCCATCTTCGACAGGTCCGGCATGCCGCCGCCCATCATGCCACCCATACCGCCGGGCATCATGCCGCCGAGGCCCATCTTGGAGGCGAGGCCGCCCATCATGCCGCGCATCAGGCCGCCGCCTTTGCCCTTGCCGCCCATCGCCTTCATCATGTCGGCCATGCCGCGATGCATTTTGAGCAGCTTGTTGATTTCGGCCGCGTCGGTGCCGGAACCGGCAGCGATGCGCTTCTTGCGCGAATGCTTGAGCAAATCGGGATTGGCGCGCTCTGCCTTGGTCATCGACGAGATGATGGCGAGCTGGCGGCCGAACATCTTGTCGTCGAGACCGGCGGCGGCCATCTGGTCCTTCATCTTGCCCATGCCGGGCATCATGCCCATGATGCCGCCCATGCCGCCCATCTTCGACATCTGCTGAAGCTGGCCGGCGAGATCGTTCAGGTCGAACTTGCCCGACTGCATCTTCTTGGCCATCGCCGCCGCCTGTTCGGCGTCGATGTTCTCGGCGGCCTTTTCGACGAGCGAGACAATGTCGCCCATGCCGAGGATGCGGTCAGCGATGCGCTTGGGGTGGAATTCCTCCAGCCCGTCCATCTTTTCGCCGGTGCCGATCAGCTTGATCGGCTTGCCGGTGACGGCGCGCATTGAAAGGGCAGCACCGCCACGGCCGTCGCCGTCCATGCGGGTCAGCACGAGACCGGTGATGCCGACGCGCTCGTCGAAGCTCTTGGCCAGGTTGACGGCGTCCTGGCCGGTCAGCGAATCGGCGACCAGCAGGATTTCGTGCGGGCTCGATACCTTCTTGATGTCGGCCATCTCGACCATCAGCGGCTCGTCGATATGGGTGCGGCCGGCGGTGTCGAGGATGACGACGTCGTGGCCGCCGAGCTTGGCCGCCTGCACGGCGCGGCGCGCGATGTCGACCGGCGACTGGCCGTCGATGATCGGCAGCGTGGCGACCTTGACCTGTTCGCCGAGCTGGCGAAGCTGCTCCTGCGCGGCGGGGCGCCGCGTGTCGAGCGAGGCCATCAGGACCTTCTTGTTCTGACGCTCGGAAAGACGCTTGGCGATCTTGGCCGAAGTGGTCGTCTTGCCGGAACCCTGCAGGCCGACCATCATGATGACGACCGGCGCCGGGGCATTGAGATCGATGGCGACGCCTTCAGCGCCGAGCATGTCGACCAGTTCGTCATGAACGATCTTGACGACCATCTGGCCGGGCTTGATCGACTTGACCACGGCAGCGCCGACGGCCTTCTCGCGCACCTTGTCGGTGAAGGAGCGCACCACTTCCAGCGCCACGTCGGCTTCGAGCAGCGCACGGCGCACCTCGCGCAGCGCCGCCGAGACATCAGCCTCCGACAGCGCGCCGCGGCCGGTCAGGCCGTTCAGGATCGAACCAAGACGTTCCTGTAGCGATTCAAACATTCGTTTTCCTTTTCCCTGGCACCCGGATGGTGCCCGAGAGGTAATGCGTTCGCGCCCAGTGTCCAACCAAAAGTCCAAGCAAAAGCCAAAACCAAAAAGCACCCGGGGGCGCTCAGCGCTGCCGGGTGTTGGCCTCCAGGATCGATTTACAGCACTTCACCTCAAAGAGGTTTCGGCGTCCTGGTCGGCTTGCTCGGAGGGATACTCGTCGCGGAAGTCGGGGCGTGTAGACAGGAAATCTGCGCAAGAGTCAAGACAAGGGCCGGGTAGCGTCATTCCCGGACCCGCATTCAGGCCGTGCTCGCGCGGTCCGGAAGCTCGGCGGCGACCTTGAGCGGCGAGCGCGGATGCAAAAGCAGCCCGATGGTCAGCAGGCTGCAGGCGATGCCGATGAAGGCGATGAGAACCGCATCCGACGTTGCCCAGCCCGGTCCCTCGAGCGGCCTGGCGTTGAACAGGGCGAAGGAATTGTAGCTTTCCTGATGCGAGATCAGCAGGAAGCCGGTCAGGTTGTTGCCGAGATGAGCACCCAGCGCGGCGCCGAGATTGCCTGTTGCGTAAACGACAAGCGTCAGCAGCAGCGCGAAAGCGGCGATCGACGCCAGCACACAGGCGTTGATGGCTGGCGACGAACTCGCACTCCAATGCAGCGAGGTGAACAGCAGGGCCGGCAGCAGCGCCCAGATGAACGGGCTCTTGAACCGGCTGGCCAGCCCGCGCAGCAGGTAGCCGCGAAACAGCAACTCTTCCGACGAGGTCTGCAACAGAGTGAGCGCGGCGATCGGGATCGCAAACAGCAGCCAGGACGACAGGCTGATCGGGCCGCGCGCGATCTGCGGCTGCAAGAGATAGAGCAGGATTTCGGAGATCAACGAGGTGATCAGCACCGCGATCAGCCCCTTGAGGAAGCCGGACCACGAAACACGCCGGCTGTTGCCGAGCAGTGCCGACAGCTTCTCGCCATGCACCCAGCGCATCGCGACCCACAGGCCGATCCAGATGCCGGCGAACGAGACGAGCGCGGTGAGAATGCCGATGGGCGAAGCGAGGAAACCCTGCATGCCGGATGATGGGGCCGCCTGCCGGGCGAAGAAGGCATAGGTGCCGCCGACCAGCACGGCCACGGTGGTTGCTGCCCAAAAAAGGACGACGATCCCCGTTCCGAGCAACAGGCGCGGCAAGGTCGTCCTGGCGTTCGGCGAATGCCTGTAGCGCTCGAAGGCGGCCGGATCGATGGTCACGCGGGCTCCTTTGCCAAACTCATCGCCTATTGACTAACCGACCGCCGGAAAATCGGAAGTTTTCCGCAAAGGACAATGCTCAGAGCAGCGTCGGCGCACAAGAGGCGACGCTGCGGTGCCGCCTGCCGGCGGCCGCTGCTGTGGCAGCGGCCGCTTATGTCAATTGTCGTCAGCGCACGACGTACATGATGCGCCGGGTCTGCGGATCGATCAGCGCCCGCTGGCCGTTCACATAGACATAGCGGTAATTGTAGTCTGGAATCTCGCGCAGCTCGACGGTGTCGGGCAGGGTCGCGCCGGTGACCACTTCGCCATCGAGATAGATGGGATCGAGGCGGTGCGTGTCGACATAGGTGCGGACTTCAGCCGGGGGCGGCGGGAAGTCATCGACGACCGGATCGCTGGCGATGATCGCGCCGGTATAATCGGTCGAGTAGTTGCCGATGTCCTCCGGCGGCGAGACGACAGCAACGCTGGCGCGCCGTTGCGTCAGCACCACCCGGCTGCCGCCTATATCGGCCGTCACATAGTCGGAATAGACCCAGCCCTGGCCGCCGGCCTCGGCTATGGTGCACCATTTGCTGTTTTCGATGCAGCCATTGAGCGTTGCCGACTGACCGGCGGCGAGCACGCCGATGACAGGGTATTGCGGGCCGGGTCCGGCGCGAACGTTAAGATCGGTGACGGCTGAGACGGCGGTGTCGGCAAACGCGGCGCCCGACATCACGGTCAGCATTCCGGCGACCGCCGGAAACAACAGGGATTTCATGGTTTCTCTCCGTTTTCATGGTCCCTCGCCAGCGAAAACGGGGCAGCAGCTCATGCGTTCCCGCTAAAGCGCCTGTGCCAACTCACGATTTGTTCCCTGTTCTCCAGGCAAATCGGTCAGAAGTTCGTGAACGAAGTCCAATTTCCGCGCCGTGACGTCCGAAATGACAAAGGGATAGAGGTCCGGCAGGCCCATGCAGCGGTTGATCGAATTGGAGGCTTCCGACAGCACCAGCCAGCGGGCCAGGATCTTTTCGAAAGACTCGGGCGCGGTCGGCGGCTCCGAGGGTGCGGCCTGCAATTCGCCGCCTGTGTCGCCGCGCGGCAAGTCGTTGGCCTCCACCGTCTCCAGCCGGCCGAGCGGAAAGTTCAGTGCGTGCACCATTTCCAGCGTGTCGGTGATGTGCAGGTGGTGAGCCCAGGTCTCGGCCCAGTCCTCCCATGGATGCGAGGTCGCATAGGCCGAGATGTGGCCTTGCTGCCAGTCGGGCGGCGCACCATTGGCATAATAGGCCTTCAGCGCCTGTTCGTAATCGGCGCGGTCATCGCCGAACAGTGCGCGGAAAGCTTCGAGCCGGTGCGGATCGTCGCGGATCAGGCGGTCCCAATAATAGTGCCCAAGCTCATGACGGAAATGACCGAGCAAGGTGCGGTAGTTCTCGCCCATCTCGACGCGGCGCTTTTCGCGCTCGGCCGAATCCGCCTCGGCGACGTTGAGCGTGATCAGGCCATTGTCGTGGCCGGTCAGGATCCGCTCGCCGCCGGGGCCGCCGCCGATCGGATCGGCGAGGAAGTCGAAGGCCAGCCCGATCTCGTCGGCGGGGTTCTGCTTGGGCGCCACCGGCAGCCCGAAGGCCAGCAGCGAATAGATGGCGCGCTTCTTCGCCGCTTCGACACGGATCCAGCGGCGGCGGTTGCCGTCGACGGAGAGATCCGGGATCAACTGGTTGAGCGCACAGGCGCGGCAAAAGGCGTGTCCGGGCTCGGCCATCCAGTTGCAGGCGCATTCATCGGCGTTGGTGCACTGGAAGATGCCGTCGGCGCTCGCCAGCGCGAAACAGGCGTGCTCGGGATCGTAGAGCACGGGGTTCCCGCAGTTCAGGCACTGGGCGTTCTCGAAATAGATGCGATGGCCGCAATGGGGGCAGTCGAAGAGTTTCATGTCGGTCTCAATTCACCGGAGGTGACATAGATGTTCACGGCGGCCCGTGCCCAACGCGAACAGCCGCGCGGCGTTCCACATTTTCCTGAAGCTATTTGGCCGCAAGCTGGGCGACAACCTGTCTTGCCACCGCTTCGCCCGACAGCCGTGCGCCGCCGCAGGTCTGCATCAGCGGGCCGGCCAAGTGCTCGCCGGCGAAGAAGATCTTGTCGGCCACCGGCTGCATGAGCGCGGCGCGCGCCAGTGAACGGCCAGGGCGGGCGGCGACGTAGGCGCCGCGCACGAAGCGCTCGCCGCCCCAATTGGTCATCATGGCGCGTCCGACATGCTTGCGCGTATCGCCACCGAAGATGCCGCACAGCCGGTCGACGACGAAGTCGATGCCGGCCGCCTCGCCGGCCGCCGACATTTCCCAGGCGAAATCGCCGCCGACGAACCCGACCATCAGGTCAAGGTCGAACGGGAAGCACAGGAAATAGATGTCGTGCCTGGCCATCCGTTCGATCAGCAGGTCGTCGAAAGGCTGCAGCCCGAGCCTTGTGCCCGATATTTCGACCGGCAATTTGGTCAGCATGCCCATCGGCAGGTCGAAGAAGGCGCCAAAATGGGTGTCGGGCAGGGCCGGCGAGAACGCGATCTCCTCGAAGGCGAGCACCGCCGGCGAAGCGGTCACGATCACCGCTTTGGCG
>NZ_RZQP01000312.1:0-5925 GCF_003998165.1 Mesorhizobium sp. M7A.F.Ca.US.007.01.2.1
CGCGGTGTCCTTGCTTTTTCCGTGACGCGGAGCCGCCGCGTGACTATATCCCAGACATGACCACGACGATCCAGACGATCCGTGACGACTTCTCGTTCCTCGAGGAATGGGAAGACCGCTATCGTTATGTCATCGAACTCGGCGAGGCGCTGCCGCCGTTTCCGGACGAGCAGCGCAGCCCCGCCAACAAGGTGCCGGGATGCGTCAGCCAAGTCTGGCTGACCACTGAACGCGGAGCTGGAGCCGATCCTGTCATCACCTTCACCGGCGATTCGGACGCTCATATCGTGCGTGGGCTGGTCGCGATCATGCTGGCGCTGTTTTCCGGCAGGACCGCCAGCGAAATCCAGAAGACCGATGCGGAAGCGACATTGAAAGAACTCGGCCTCGACGAACATCTGTCGCCGCAGCGCGCCAACGGCCTTCGCTCGATGGTCAAGCGCATCAAGCGCGACGCCGAGGCAGCGCTCAAGCAGACCGCCTGACGCTTCCCGACCCGATCCGCGCGTCGCGGCTCGCAAAAATCAAACGGCGCCCGAAGGCGCCGTTGATGTCGATCCGATCTGGCTGGCAGCAATTACCGCGCTTTGCGCTTGCGGCCGAGACCCATCTTCTTGGCGAGTTGGGACCGGGCAGCTGCATAGTTGGGTGCAACCATCGGATAGGTCGGGTCGAGGTTCCACTTTTCGCGATACTGGTCCGGCGTCAGGTCATAGTGGGTCATCAGGTGGCGCTTCAGCGACTTGAACTTCTTGCCGTCTTCAAGGCAGACGATGTAGTCGTCATGAACCGACCGCTTCGGGTTGACCGCCGGCTTCTGCTTGTCGGCAGGCGGCTGTTCGGCGGTTCCGCCCACACGCCCGAGTGCGGCATGGACATCGGATATCAGGTTCGGCAGTTCGCCGACCGGCACGGGATTGTTGCTGACATAGGCGGCCACCACATCGGCGGTCAATTCGATCAGCGCATCGCTGTTTCTGGAAGGTGTTTCGACAATATCCATGGTCTTCGGTCCCCAACAAGAGTTACATCGATCTGCGCCCTTTTTTACAAGCAGGGCATCGCACGAATTTTGTGCAGGTAGAGTTTCTACGATTCGTGTCGCGGGCACATCAATGAGCGTGCAGACCAAGTAAGTCAATTCGCCCCTCGCGCTATATTGAACGATATTGATCAAATGTTCCGCGATCAGCTTCAATCTTTCGTGCATTGTGTAATTTATCGATATTTCGCGTTCCCGTCGGCGGCGGCTGACGCAACGTCAGATCGCCGTTACATTCGTGGCAACTCACGAAACGGGTTTTAATGTTTGATCTTGCTTGGCTATCGCTCGAGAAATATTGGTTGTTCGCATTTGTCCACAAAACCACAGGTTGCCGTGGTCATATACGAGCAATCAGGCGACATGCCAGTCATCCGACCGATCGGCTGATTGCTGCCGCGTCAATCAATGCGGGATGATGTATTTGCCATAGGCCCAGCCGGTGACGAAATTGCCGTTCTGGACCGGATCATGCCAGACTTCGCACCAGCGATAGCGGATCTTTTGTGCCTGCTTCCATGCCGGCTGGTTGGCGATGTCGAGCAGGTTTATTCCGCCGGTGCATCGCCCGGTCATCTGCAGAACGGTGCCGTTCGGATATCCCGCCTGCTTTTGGGATGTGCCCGAAGGGTATTTGCGTACATTGAGCGTGTCGCCGAACGGGACATTGGCCACTTGCCAAGCCGCGAATACGGTCGCATGAGACTGGCCGGCAAAGCCCAGAGTTAGCGAAGCAACGGCGAAAGCCGCAGTAGTCCGAGACCAAATAGTCATCATCTCTCCTCCCGGCTCATCTCCTGGAGCCGACACAACCCATACGCTCCGGCTCTTGAACCTGCCCTGATCGGCGTGTTCATTTGCCATTCAAGATATTTCTCCATTCGAGATGGCCCTTCAAGATACTGGCCCATTGAAGATACTGGCCCATTGAAGATACTGGCAAAGCGAGACGCAATGACCAAGACATCCATATTTCCGATCGTCAGCCCGCCAACGCCCGAGAAGCGGCCGGTTTCCGACACGCATCACGGCATCACGCGAACCGACGACTATGCCTGGCTACGGGCCGATAACTGGCAGGAGATGTTCCGCGACCCGTCATTGCTCGATGCGGGGATCCGCGCAAAACTCGAGGCGGAGAATGCTTACCAGTCGAAGCTGATGGCCGATACGGTCGAACTGCAAAAGCAGCTTTTCAAGGAGATGAAGGGCCGTATCAAGGAAGACGATTCTTCCGTGCCGATGAAGGATGGGCCCTATGCCTACGGCTCGTCCTTTAAACTTGGTGGCGAGCAGCCGCGCTATTTCCGCATGTCGCGCGACGGCGGCGCCGAGCATATCCTGCTCGATGGCGACGCGGAGGCCGCGGGCAAGGCCTATTTCCGTCTTGGCGGTGTCGACCATTCGGCCGACCACGCCAAGCTGCTATGGGCATTCGACGACAAGGGCTCCGAATTCTACACGCTTCGCGTGCGCGACCTTGCCGATGGCAAGGAGCTTGCCGACCAGATCCCCGACACCGGCGGTTCAGGCGTCTGGAACGCAGGCAATGACGGCTTCTTCTACACGCGTCTCGATCCCAACCATCGCCCGTCCAAGGTACTGTTCCATGCGCTGGGCGACAGCCCGGACAGCGACCGGCTGATCTATGAGGAAACCGATCCCGGCTTCTTCATGAATGTCGACGGCACCCGCAACAACGAATGGATCATGATCGGCATCAACGATCACGAGACTTCGGAATACCGCCTGATGCGCGCCGACGATCCGTCTGCCGAACCGAAACTGGTGTCGCCGCGCGAGGTTGGCCTTCAATACGAGCTGGAAGAAGGCGGCGATATCTTCTTCATCCTGACCAATGCCGACGGCGCCAAGGACTTCAAGATCATGACGGCGCCGGCGAGCGATCCCGTGCGCGCCAACTGGCAGGAACTGGTGCCGCACGAGCCCGGCCGGCTGATCCTGTCGGTGATCGGCTTCAGGGACCACATGGTCCGGCTCGAACGCAAGGAAGGCCTGCCGCGCATTGTGGTGCGCGACCGTATCAGCGGCGAGGAGCATCTTCTGTCCCTCGACGAGGAGGCCTTCTCGCTCGGCCTGTCGGGTTCCTATGAGTACGACACCGAGATCATGCGCTTTTCCTACTCGTCGATGACGACGCCCGCGCAGGTGTTCGACTATAACATGCGCACCCGCGAGCGGGTGCTGCTGAAGACCCAGGAAGTGCCGTCCGGCCATGATGCGGACCATTATGTCACGCGGCGGCTGATGGCGCCGGCCAGCGATGGCGAACTGGTGCCGATCTCGCTTTTGCATCATCGCGACACGCCGCTGGACGGATCCGCACCTTGCCTGCTTTACGGCTACGGCTCCTATGGCATCACCGTGCCGGCCGCCTTCAACACCAACTGGTTCTCGCTGGTCGACCGCGGCTTTGTCTTCGCCATTGCTCACGTTCGCGGCGGCAAGGACAAGGGCTATGGCTGGTACGATGACGGCAAGCGGGAGAACAAGATGAACACGTTCACCGATTTCATCGCCGTCGCGCGCCATCTGGTCACCGAGCGTTACACGGCGCATGACCGTATCGTCGCGCAAGGCGGTTCGGCCGGCGGCATGCTGATGGGTGCCGTCGCCAACATGGCGCCGGATTGTTTTGGCGGCATCGTCGCCGAGGTTCCCTTCGTCGATGTGCTCACCACCATGCTCGATGCGACCCTGCCACTGACGCCGCCGGAATGGCCCGAATGGGGCAACCCGATCGCGTCCGCCGACGACTATCGGACGATCGCTGCCTATTCGCCCTACGACAATGTCTCTGATCACGACTATCCGCCGATCCTGGCGCTGGCCGGTCTCACCGATCCGCGCGTCACCTATTGGGAACCGGCCAAATGGGTGGCCCGGCTGCGCGACCGCAAGAGCGGCGACAATCCGGTTCTGTTCAAGATCAATATGGATTCCGGCCATGCAGGCGCTTCCGGCCGGTTTTCGCGGCTGGAAGAGATCGCCTACACCTACTCCTTCGCGCTGAAAGTGATGGGCAAGGCGCAGCTTACGGGAGCAACCAACAAATGATCGACCTGACCACCCTGATCGCCTACATCGCGGTCGTGCTCGGCTTCGTCTTCATTCCAGGCCCCGCCACCCTGCTGACGATCGCCCGGGCAACGAGTTCCGGAACCAAGGTCGGCATCGCGACGGGCGCCGGGATCGCTGCCGGCGACGTCTTTCATACCGTCATGGCCATGATCGGCATCTCGGCGATCATCGCCGCGTCGGCGACGCTGTTCAGCGTCATCAAGTACATCGGCGCGGCCTACCTGGTTTATCTCGGCATTCGCGCGATCATCGAGAAAACACCGGCCAACCCGGCGGCCGGTGCGCTCGCGATCTCCGCCGGCAAGGCGTTTCGACAGGCTGTCCTGACCGAAGTGCTCAACCCCAAGACCGCTCTGTTCTTCCTCGCTTTTCTGCCTCAGTTCGTGCGGCCTGAAAACGGATCGGTGATGCTTCAGATGACCGCGTTGGGGGTCATCTTCGTCATACTGGGCCTTTTCAGCACGGTCGTCTTTGCCGTGAGCGCTGGCCGGCTCGGCACGTTCCTGCGCCGAAATCCGTCGGTGTTACGATTGCAGGGCAAAGTTGTCGGCGGCATCTACTGCGCTTTGGGCGTCCGTCTGGCGCTGCAGCAACGCTGACTCTGGACGATAATCGACGCACCCTTTCCAGAGGGCTGGGTGTCAGGACTTTTTGAAGCTCCCGTCGCTCATTTTCACTCGCAATTGCGACGACCGCGCGCTACCCAGTGCGCGGCTTTTCCCGGCCTGACAGCCTCCAATCGCGTAAAGGTTCATTATGCTGCTCGTCGACGTCTATCTCGACAAATCACCCATCCAGGGAATCGGCGTCTTTGCCAAGAACCACATTCCTCGCGGTACTCTGATCTGGAAGTTAGACCCAAGGTTCGATCGGCTCATCGAGGTCGAGACTTATGAGCGGGCGGCCGGCCCGGTGAAGAGCTATCTCGACCGCTACTCCTATCCTGACCGCCGCGATCCGAACTACATCGTCTTCGAAGCCGACGACGCGCGCTACATGAACCATGCCGACGAGCCTAATTGCGACGTCTCCTCACCCGAGGAGAGTTTTGCACTGCGCGACATCGCGCCTGGCGAAGAGTTGACCTGCAACTACAACCATTTTTTCGAAACGGGCTTCGATTTTCTCGGTGACCGCCACCTGTCATCCGCAGACTCGATCTAGACTAGTTCGCCCTCTTGCGGGCCGGATAGCCGTTTGGATGCGCGGGTATCGCCTTGAGATAGGCGGCGATGGCAGCACGGTCCTGCGGCGCCAGCTCGGCCATGTTTCGCTGCACGTCGACCATGGCGCCGCCGACGGAATCAAAATCGGGCGTGAAGCCGGTTTCGAGGTAGTTGGCGATGTCGGCTTCCGACCAATCGCCTATACCGCCCTCGCCCGATGTGATGTTCGGCACGACGCCGCTGCCTTCGGCAGCCACCGCACCGGCCAGCCACACGTTCTTTTTCGTACCACCTGCGAGGTCGCGCGGCGTGTGGCATTCGCCGCAATGGCCCGGCCCCTCGACCAGATAGCGGCCGGCCATGACCGGATCGGGCGTGCCAGCGGGAAATGGAACGACAGGCTGGTCGCTAAGATAGAGCAATTTCCACAGGCCGATGCCGCGACGAATGTTGAAGGGAAAACCGAGCGAATTTGCAGGCGCCTTGCCGGCGACGGCCGGCAGCGTCTTGAGGAAGGCATAGAGATCGCCAATGTCGGCCGGATTCATGCGCGCGTAGGACGCATAGGGAAACGCCGGATAGAAGTGTCGGCCCGAAGGCGACACGCCCTTCAGC
>NZ_RZQP01000313.1:0-5886 GCF_003998165.1 Mesorhizobium sp. M7A.F.Ca.US.007.01.2.1
ATGTGCAGCAGCTGGGCGCGCCGGTCGGCTTCGGGGAAACGGTCCCAGACACCCAGCCCGCGGGCAAATATCTCCAGCGTGTGGCGCGGCATGCAGACTTCCATGTCGGTCTCAGGCCGCCTGTTGTAGTCGATGCGGTATTGCGTTTCGCCGGCCTGCGCCAGGCGGCTCTTGTTGGCGATGCCGGCTTCGTAGTCGACCAGCGCTTCGGTGCGCAGAAGATCGGGAATGCCGGCAGGCACGTAGCGGATCTTGGTGCCTGCCGCCTCGGCATGCCATTTGGCCAACAGCGTGCGGTCGAAACCATCCGGTGCCTCTTCGATCTCCAGGCTTTCGCGGATTTCGCCGGTGAGACCTTCGTCCTGGCTGAGGCCGAGGAGCCAATCGAGCGACACCTTGAACTCGGCGGCGATGTTAAGCAGTGTTTCGGCGCGGGGCAGGCGCGTCGAGGCGCCCGACAGCAGTTGCGACAGCGCCGAGCGGTCGATGCCGACCGCGGTTGCAAAGGCCGACTGGTTCAGGTCGGAGCGTGTCAAGAGCATTTTCAGTCGCTCGCGGAAGATCGTCGACAGGTCGCGCTTGTCCATGTCCGTGCTCCACCTGGATTGAGGAAAAATTTGCGCCGGAACCGCTCCGAGGGTGGCGTTAGGCGTAAATGAATCCCTAAGTCTGTTTACAATGTATAACATGTGCGGTCAAAAATGCGCAATCGCAACAGTTTGTGCACTTTGTCTCGTTGAGTGGAATCATTTCTCCTGACACAATGCTGTCAGGAATCAATTGGGATTCCGGCGACTGAGGGGCAGTGGTCGATAGCATGACGAGCAAGAGCATCAGGCGACACAGCGTACGGGCCATTGAGTGGCCAACCGTGGTACTCGCCTTCTTCTGCTACGCGACATGGCTCGCCACCGGTTTCCTGCTCTGGCCTTCCTATCCCGTCCTGGCGCTCGCCGTCCTCGCCTTCACCGCCGCATTGCAGTCGTCGATCATGCACGAAGTGCTGCACGGGCATCCGACGCGCAACGCGCGGGTCAACGAAGCCTTCGTGTTTCTGCCGATCGGTCTGGTCTGGCCGTTCCGCCGCTTCAAGACCATTCATCTGCGTCACCACGCCGACGAGCGGCTGACCGACCCGCTCGATGACCCGGAAAGCTATTATCAGGCGCTCTGGCAGCATGACGAGCTGCCGCCGACGATGAAATTCCTGCTCAAGATCAACAACACCATGGCAGGCCGCTTCGTGCTCGGCCCGTGGCTGTCCTGCGTCGGCTTCTTCATCGACGATGCCAAGCAGGTGATCGCTGGCGACAAGCCGATCCGCAAGGCCTGGCTGCTGCATGCGATCGGCCTGGCCGTCGTGCTGCCGATCGTTCAGTTCGGCTTCGGCATCCCGCTGTGGCTTTACATTCTGGTGCCGGTCTGGCTCGGCCAGTCGCTGATCTCGATCCGTACGTTCGCCGAGCATCAATGGTCGGAACATCCGGAAGGCCGTACGGTGATCGTCGAGCGCTCGCCGCTGTCGTTCCTGTTCCTCAACAACAATCTGCATTTCGTCCATCACAAGACCCCGACCGTGGCCTGGTACAAGCTGCCCAAGCTGTTTCGCGACCGCCGTGAGGAATGGCTGCGGATGAACAATGGCTATGCCTATCCGAATTATTTCGCGCTGGTCAAAGCCTATGCGTTCAAGGCGAAAGAGCCGATCGTGCACCCGGTGCTGCGGCGTGCGCCTGAGCCGGGCAGGGCCTTCAAGCCGCGCATCAGGGCGCGCAGCATCAGCGGGCTCGGCAGTGCGCCGGTTCCCGCCGAGCCGCCCAAGGAATAATTCCGGCCTACCCGGAATCCGTGTCGGCCAATTCTGATTGGACGCCGCGTTTTCGCGATCCTTTTTCCAGACATGATGATTTGATATCGGCATGAGTGAATTGGTTGCGGCGTTGCCGATGTATGATTGGCCCGAAGTGCGCGATGAGGTCGACGCGCAATGGGTGCTGCTGCGCGATGCGTTTCGGCAAAAGGGGATCGACGCGCCGGAAGCCATCGTGCGGCGCAATGGCGACCTGCCGCCGGTGCCGGGCGGAATTCGCGATGCTGCCGGTGCATTGATCGCACCCGATCCCGCGACATTGCCACCGGATGAACTCGATTTCCATAGATTGTGGCTGCATCCGTTGCTGCTGTTCGCGCAGACCTGCTGGGGGCCGATGGAACTTGGCCTGTCCAGGCATGTGCAGGTGGTCGGCCAGCCGAGCTATGACGCCTATGAAGGCGGGCAGGGCGAGCTCTATTCGAGCGCTCTGGTGATGCGGATAGGCGAGGGACCGGAAGTTCGATCGCCTGCGGATGGCAGCGCTCTCATCCCGCTCGATCTGATCCGCGGCAAGCGCTTCACCTTCAACAGCCTCGATTCCATGTCGGGCATCATTGCGCTGACGCGCGACCTGCGAGCGGCCGGCGAAGGCTTGGACATCTTTTCGTCGCGTAGCGAGAGCGGCGGTCACCGCGCTTCAATCGTCGCCATTGCCGAGGGCTGGGCCGATGTTGCAGCGATCGACTGCGAAAGCTGGGCGCTGGCGCAGCGCTTCGAGCCAGCAGCGCGGAAAGTCGCGATCGTCGGCTGGACCGGACGGCGCAAAGGCCTGCCGTTCATCACGGCGAGGGCAACGCCGGAAAAGACAGTCAGGGCAATGCGAGAAGCGCTTGCCGGACTATCCGAGCAGCCTCGTATCCAGCGGGTAGGTTGAGAGCTGTTCGTTGCCGGCCTCGGTGATCAGGATCTGCTCTTCGAGCTTGACGCCTTCGCGCCCGCCAAGCCGGCCGATATAGCTTTCCACGCACAGCACCATGCCAGGTTCCAGCACGCGGTCCGGCGTGTCCGATGTCCAGTCGCTGGCATGCGGCAAGGTCGGGTATTCATCGGCCAGACCGACGCCGTGATAGAGCACGCCGTAGCGCGTCGGGAAGCAGTCACCCGGCGGCACCGCCGAGGCTTCGACGAGGTCGCGAAACGAGATGCCTGGCTGCATCAGAGCCGTGTTGTGTTCGATCTGGTCGGCGGCGATGCGGAACAGGGCGCGCTGTTCATTCGACGGGTTTGCATCGCCGCACAGCCAGGTGCGCGACAGGTCGGCGCAGAAGCCGTAGGGGCCGATCAGGTCGGTGTCGAAGGCGACGAGATCGCCAGCCTCGATCTTTCGCGAAGAGCATTCCTGGAACCACGGATTGGTGCGCGGGCCTGACGTCAGCAGTCGCGTCTCGATCCACTCGCCGCCGCGCGCGATGTTGCCACGATGCAATTCCGCCCATAGCTCGTTCTCGGAAATGCCCGGCTTTAGCGCCTGTTCCATCTCGCCCATCGCCGCTTCGCAAGCGACAATCGCCCGGCGCATGGCGAGGATTTCGTCCGGCGATTTGATCAGCCGCGCGTTCTCCATCACTGCTTCGCCATTGCCGATGGAAATGCCGAGGCGAGCCAGTTCCTCGACGCCTTCGGGATTGATGTGGTCGACAGCGATGCGGCTGTTGCCGCTACCATGTTCCCTGACCAAATCGGCTATTCCGGCGGCCCAACGGCGGACCTTTTGCTCGGTCAACTCACCGCCATAGAGATACATCCACGACACCGCCGGCCGCACCTCGTTGACGACGCCGGAATGGTCGGACAGGTGCTCGCAGGAAAAATACTCGAACAGCACCACCGGGCCTTCAGTGGCGACAAAGCAATGCCGCGTCGGATTGTGCGCCACCCAAAGCTGCATGTTGGTGCTGTCGGTGGCGTAGCGGATGTTGACGGGGTCGTAGAGCAGGGCGCCGGCATAGCCGCGCCGCTTCAGCTCGGCGCGGATACGCTCCAGCCGGTATTTTCGCATCGCCGCCAGGTCGGGCGCGGCAATGCCTGCCGCCGCCCACTCAGCCTCGGCCTGCGGGCCATAGCCCAGCACATGCTGGTTGAGCGAACCCGCCTTCTGACGGGAGGCGTCGCGCAAAGCTTCGATCGAGCCCGGCTCGAACGGCATGATCTTGCGGTGGCGGCCAAAGCTGCCCTTCGGCCCCGCGCTGTCCATCGTCGAAACTCAGGTCCGCATCTTCTCGCCGCTCGGATCGAAGGGCGCTTCGACATTGATGCGGGCCGGGCGCCGGTGACCGAGGATCTCGATCTCGAACAGCCCGGCACTTTCGTCCTCGGCAAGCGCTGCGGGGATATAGCCCTGCGCCATCGACTTCTGCACATAATGCGCATAGCCGCCCGACGTGACCCAGCCGACCACGCGCCAGTCGCCGTCGACGATGCCGCGCACGGCGGATGCGCCTTCGGCAGCCTTGGAGCCACGTATTTCCTTGCCGCCCTTGTCGAAGCGCGGCGCGCCATAGCCATGCGGCTTTTCCACCGTGCCGTAGTCCTTGCTGACCTTGGCCCAGATCGGCTCGTCGCCCATGACATCGGCGTCGGCGGCATCGACGATGAAGGAGACGCGGCGCAGCTTTGGCCCCTCGGCCTGTTCCTTGGCGGCGGCCTCGCGGCCGATGAAGTCATTCTTCTCGAGCTTGATGAAGCGGTCCATCGCGCCCTCGAACGGTCCATAGATCGGCCGCAACTCGCGGAACCAGGTCGGAAAGTTCTTTTCGAGGCGCATGGACAGCAGAGCGCGCATGCCGAAATCGACAAGGCCGAATTCCTCGCCGGCGTCCTTGATTGCTTTGTAAACCAGGCGTTCGTAGGCCGGCGCCATCCAGATTTCATAGCCGAGGTCGCCGGTGTAGGTGATGCGGTTGACCATGCAGGGCGCCCCGCCAACAGCCATCTCGCGGAAATCCATGAAACGGAAGGCTTTTGTCGAGACGTCGACATCGACCAGTTTCTGCAGCAGGTCCCGTGATTTCGGCCCGGCGATCGACAGGCCGACCAGCGTCTGGTCGAAGCGGTGGATGCGCACCGTTCCGTCCTTCGGCAGGTGCTTCTCGAACCAGCGCATGTGGTATTTCTGCGCCGCCGAAGAGCCCCAGATCATGAAGCGGTCTTCTGCCGCCTTGGCGATGGTGAAGTCGCCGATCAGCTTGCCGAACTCGTTGAGCATCGGCGTCAGCACGATGCGGCGGGTCTTCGGCATGCGGTTGGTCATCAGCCGGTTGAGGAAATCCTCGGCCGCGGGTCCCGAGACTTCGTATTTGGCAAAATTGGCGATCTCGGTGACGCCGACGCGCTCACGCGTGGCGCGCACTTCCTCGCCGATCGGCCCAAAATCGTTGGAGCGATGGAAGGAGACGATATCCCTGGGTTCCTTGCCTTCAGGTGCGAACCAGAGCGGGGTTTCGAGACCCCAGCTGTCGCCCATGACGGCGTTGTTGGCCAGCATCGTGTCGTAGAGCGGCGTCGTCTGCGCCGGACGTGCCGCCGGCAGTTCCTCATTGGGGAAGCGGATGGAGAAGCGGCGCGAATAGTTTTCCCGCACCTTGGCGTTGGTGTAGCGCAGGCCGGCCCATTCACCGAAGCGTGTAACATCCATGCCCCAGACATCGAAGCCAGGATCGCCATGCACCATCCAGTTCGACAGCGCCAGACCGACGCCGCCGCCTTGGCTGAAGCCGGCCATCACGGCGCAGGCGCACCAGAAATTGGTCAGGCCCTGCACCGGGCCGACCAGCGGGTTGCCGTCCAGCGCGAAGGTGAAGGGGCCGTTGATGATCTGCTTGATGCCGGCCTTCTCGATGCCGGGGAAATGCTTGAAGCCTATTTCCAGCGACGGCGCGATGCGGTCGAGGTCCGGCGGCAGCAATTCGTGGCCGAAATCCCATGGCGTGTTGACCGGCGACCACGGCTTGCAGGCCTTCTCGTAGGTGCCGAGCAGGATGCCGTTGCGCTCCTGGCGGGTGTAGATCTCGCCC
>NZ_RZQP01000314.1:0-5880 GCF_003998165.1 Mesorhizobium sp. M7A.F.Ca.US.007.01.2.1
GACAGGCAGCAAGGTCGACCAGAAGGCCACCGAAAGGCGGCTGAGATAGGATGGGTCCTCATTGGTGGGGTCGGCTTCGAACACCCGCCCGAACAGACGCCTGCCGCCAACCAGCAGCACCAGCGCCAGCCCGAGCGCCACGAAGGTTGCCGCCAGGATCGCCTGGAACTTGAACTTGAAGGCAAAGCTCAACCAGGACGACACCGCCTTGTAGAGATTGCCGAACTCGTCGCGGGCGTCGGAAAACACCTGCGGGCTCAGCGCATCCGACAGCACGTAGCGCTTGGTCAAAAGATTGCGGAACAGCTCGCTGCGCATATTGCCGATCTTGTCGATCAGCCCGCTGATGCGGATCGACAGGTTCTGTGCGCTGGCAACGACCGCGTTGATCTCGGCCTTTTCCGATGCAAGCGCCTGACGCTCGCCCGTCACGATGTCGGGCTCCTGCGGCTGGCCCGCCGCCGGTGGAGGACCCAGCACCTCGATGCGATTGTTGATCTCGGTGAGCCGCGAGCGGAATACCAGCGCACTGGTGAGTGCCGCCCGCGACAGGTCCTCCAGCTGCAGACGGATCTCCACGAGTGAGGCATCGTCCTCACCGTCCTGCTGTATCTTCTTCTCGAGATCGTCCGTCTTGGCCGTTAGATCCTGGATGACCTTTTGCTGATCGGTGACCAAACCGGCCGAGCCCTGGCCGAGCGCTTGCGCCATCGCCTCAAACGAAAGCGGCGCCGAAACGACCAGCGTGAGTACCAGGATGAGACGAAGCAATCGGAAAAGCATGATTTGTTGGCGACTCATCGGCGGCAAAGGCAATTTGAAAGCCTGTCCTTGATAAAGACGGCCCTATCATGGGGCAAGCCGTCGTATCGCGAGCCCATCCGATCATTGGCCCCAACCGATCACTCACGCCGAGTGATCCCATCCCGGGCGTCGGCCAGTCGAAAGGCGATGGCGCAATATTGGCTTTGCGGATGCGGCCTGCTCTATAGTCTGCCGCATCGCCCGAACCGGATGACATCAATGGCAGAGTACTCGGCCTTTTCGCTGCTCGCGAACGCGCTCAAGGGAAACAAGGATTGGAAGCCGGCATGGCGCAAGCCTGACCCGAAGGCGTCCTATGACGTCATCATCATCGGTGGCGGCGGTCATGGGCTGGCGACCGCCTATTATCTTGCCAAGGAACACGGCATCACCAATGTCGCCGTTGTGGAAAAGGGCTGGCTCGGTTCCGGCAATGTCGGCCGCAACACCACGGCCGTGCGCTCGAATTATCTGCTGCCTGCCAACACCCGCTTCTACGAACACTCGATGAAGCTGTGGGAGAACCTGTCGCACGAGCTCAACTACAATGTCATGTTCTCGCAGCGCGGCTGCCTGAACCTGGCGCACACGCCGGCCCAGTTCGACGACTATGCAAGGCGCGGCAACGCCATGCGCCATCTCGGCGTCGATGCCGAACTGATGACGAAGGCTGAGATCAAACGCCTGATTCCGGCGCTCGATATCTCCGACAGCGCTCGCTTCCCGGTGGTCGGCGGCCTGATGCAGCGCCGCGCCGGCACCGCCCGCCACGATGCGGTGGCCTGGGGCTATGCGCGCGGCGCCGACAGGCGCGGCGTCGACATCATCGAAAATTGCGAGGTCACCGGCTTCCTGCGCGACGGCGACCGCATATCAGGCGTCACCACTTCGCGCGGCGACATCCGCGCCAGGAAGGTGGCCGTGGCGGTCGCCGGCAGCACCGGACGCGTCATGCAGATGGCCGGCATCGAGACGATGCCGATCGAGAGCCATGTGCTGCAGGCCTTCGTCACGGAATCGCTGAAGCCCTTCATCGACACGGTCGTCACCTTCGGCATGGGCCATTTCTACATGTCGCAGTCGGACAAGGGCGGCCTCATCTATGGCGGCGACATCGACGGCTACAACAGCTACGCCCAGCGCGGCAATCTGCCTGTCGTCGACGAGGTGATGAGTGAAATGCTGGCGTTGTTTCCGGGACTCGCGCGCGTGCGCATGCTGCGCTCCTGGGGCGGTGTTTGCGATATGTCGATGGACGGCTCGCCGATCATCACCGCCGGCCCCCTGCCTGGCATGTATCTCAACTGCGGCTGGTGCTATGGCGGCTTCAAGGCGACGCCGGCTTCCGGCTGGTGCTTCGCCTGGACCATCGCCAAGGACCAGCCGCACGACCTCAACGCGCCCTTCACGCTCGACCGCTTCCACCGCGGGCTGGTGATCGACGACAAGGGCCAGGGTGCAAACCCGCGGCTGCATTAGGCAATAGGTAGAGTCCAATGTTGATCACTTGCCCCTATTGCGGCCCGCGCGACGTCATCGAGTTCACCTATCAGGGTGACGGCAATCGTGAGCGTCCCGACCCCGCCTCGCAGAATTTCGAGGCGTGGAACGCCTATGTCTATGACCGGCTGAATCCGGCCGGCGACCACAATGAGATCTGGCAACATTCCGGCGGCTGCCGCGCGCATCTCAAGGTCGTGCGCAACACGCTGACGCATGAGATTTCCAGCGTTGCCTTTGCGCGGGGCGATCATGGGCCGGCCGCGCGCCGCAAGGCGGAGGACAAGGCATGAGCCCGCGCCGTGCCGACACCGGCGGCCGCATCGACCGGCTGAAAACCATCCGCTTCACCTTCGATGGCACGGCCTACACCGGCCATGCCGGCGACACGCTGGCGTCAGCCCTGCTGGCCAAGGGCGTCACGTTGTACGGGCGTTCGTTCAAATACCATCGCCCACGCGGCCTGCTCACCGCAGGCGTCGAGGAACCCAACGCGCTTGTGACGGTGCTGAAGGGCGAGGTTCGCGAGCCCAACATTCCAGCGACCATGGTCGAGATCCATGACGGGCTGGTTGCCATCAGCCAGAACCGCTTTCCCTCGCTTGCCTGGGACATCAACGCCGTCAACCAGCTCGGCGGCAAGATCCTGTCGGCCGGGTTCTACTACAAGACCTTCATGGGACCGGTGTTCGGCCCGCTCAAGGGCACGCGTTTCTGGATGTTCTGCGAACACTTCATCCGCCGCGCAGCCGGTCTCGGCAGTGCCGGATCGGCGAAAGACCCGGCCCGCTACGAACGCATGAACGCCTTTTGCGACGTGCTGGTCGTCGGCTCGGGGCCGGCCGGCCTGATGGCCACCAAGGCCGCCGCCGATCAGGGTGCGCGCGTCATGCTGGCCGATCTCGAGCCGCATTTCGGCGGTTCGGCCAACTGGTCCGAGGAAACGATCGATGGCGCGCCTGCCGCCGATTGGGCGCGGCGCACCGTCGCCCAGCTCGCAGGCCGCGACAATGTCCGGCTTCTGCCGCGCACCACGGTGTGGGGTTACTACGACAACAACACGCTTGCGGCGCTCGAACGGGTCAGCGACCACAAGGAGCACCCCGGCAAGGGCGAGCCGCGCCATCGCTATTGGGCGATCCGCGCCAAATCCGTGGTCCTGGCCACTGGTGCGTTCGAGCGGCCGCTCATCTTCCCCGGCAATGACCGGCCAGGCGTGATGCTGGCGCATGCCGCCGAGCGCTATGCCAACGAATTCGGCGTGCTGCCGGGCGAGCGGATCGCGTTGTTCACCAACAATGACAGCGCCTATCGGGCGGCTGTCGCCTTGAAGAAGGCCGGCGCCGCGGTCGTCGCCATCGCCGATGTCAGGCCGGAACTTTCGCCGGAGATGCGCAAGCTGGCCGCGGAAGCCGAGGCAGAGATCTTTGCCGGCCATGCCGTCGTCGCCACCGAAGGCGGCAAGGCGCTGTCCGGCCTCAAGCTGCAGCGCTTCGACATGGCCAATGGGGCACTCATCGGTGATGCACGCAGTATCCATGCCGATTGCCTGCT
Source organism: Mesorhizobium sp. M7A.F.Ca.US.007.01.2.1 (assembly GCF_003998165.1). Taxonomy (NCBI): domain Bacteria; kingdom Pseudomonadati; phylum Pseudomonadota; class Alphaproteobacteria; order Hyphomicrobiales; family Phyllobacteriaceae; genus Mesorhizobium; species Mesorhizobium sp. M7A.F.Ca.US.007.01.2.1. The sequence continues at coordinate 3,859 of NZ_RZQP01000314.1, forward strand.
GATGTCCGGCGGCTGGTCGCCGACCATCCATCTGGCCAGCCAGGCCGGCGCCAAGGCGGAATGGAACGCCGCGCGGCAAGCTTTCCTGCCGCCAGAGCCGACACAGAGCTGGATCGGCGCAGGCGCCTTCACCGGAAGCTTCTCGACGGCCGAAGCCATCGCCGAAGGCCGCGCCGCCGGCCTCGCCGCCGCAGGCGGGCAGAGCACACCGTCCATGCTGCCGACCGTCGAAGCAGTGCCTGGCGATCCCGACCCCGCCCCGGTGTTCGAGATCAGGGCCAAGGGCAAGAGCTTTGTCGATTTCCAGCATGACGTAACGGCCGAGGACGTGCGGCTGGCTCACCGGGAAGGCTTTGTCTCGGTCGAGCATCTCAAGCGCTACACCACGCTCGGCATGGCGACCGACCAGGGCAAGAGCTCCAACGTGCCTGGCCTTGCCATCATGGCCGAGGCGCTGGGCAAGCCGATCCCCGAGGTCGGCACGACACGCTTCCGGCCGCCCTTTGCTCCGGTGTCGATCGGCTCGCTGGCTGCCGAGCGTTTTGGCGACCTGAAGCCAGAACGATTGACGCCGATGCATGACTGGCATCTGGCCAATGGCGCGACGATGTATTCCGCCGGCCTCTGGTACCGGCCGATGATCTATGGGCTTTCAGGCGAAACGGTCGAGCAGGCCTATGTGCGCGAAGCCAAGGCGACGCGCGAAAGCGCCGGCATCGTCGATGTCTCGACACTGGGTAAGATCGCGGTGCAAGGCCCTGATGCCGCCGCATTCCTCGACCGCGTCTACACCAACATGTTTTCGACGCTGGCCGTCGGCAAGGCCCGCTACGGGCTGATGCTGCGCGAGGACGGCCTCGCCTTCGACGATGGCACCACCTGGCGGCTCGGCGAGCAGGATTTTCTGATGACCACCACCACGGCCAACGCCGGCAAGGTGATGCAGCATCTGGAATATTTCCTCGACGTGATCTGGCCGGAGCTGAAAGTCCACGTCACCTCGGTGACAGACGAATGGGCAGGTGCCGCGATCGGCGGCCCGAAGGCCAGGCAGATCCTCGCCGCCTGTGTCACCGGCACGTCGGTCGACAACGCCACCTTGCCCTTCATGGGCATCGTGCGCGGCGAAATATCAGGCGTGCCGGTGATGATCTGCCGGCTGTCCTTCTCCGGTGAAATGGCCTTCGAGGTCTATTCCGGCGCCGGCCATGGCACCCATGTCTGGAAAGCGCTTGTCGAAGCCGGCAAGCCGTTCGGGCTGGTCACCTACGGTCTTGAGGCATTGGGCACCATGCGCATCGAAAAGGGCCATGTCACCGGCGCCGAGATCGACGGCCGCACCACGGCGCGCGACCTGCATCTCGACTGGATGCTGTCGAAGAAGAAGCCGTTCATCGGCTCGGCGATGATGGACCGCGAAGGCTTGATCGCATCGGACCGCCTCGAACTGGTCGGCCTGATCGCTCTCGATAACCGGCCGCTCAACGGTGGCGCCCACATCGTCGAGGAGGTTGACGAAGCCAATCCGCACGACTCCATCGGCCATATCACCGCCTGCTGCTATTCGCCGGCGCTCGGCAGACATATCGCGCTGGCGCTGGTCGAGGGCGGCAAGGCACGGCACGGCACGCGCGCCCACGTCTCCGATCCCTTGCGCAACCGGTTCGGACCGGTCGAGATCGTCTCCAACCACTTCTTCGATCCGGACGGGAGCCGCATGCATGGTTGAGCACCAATCCCCGCTTGAGCCGGAATTTCACGTCGGCTCGCACGGCAATTTCGAGCATGGCGTCGAGATCATCCTGACCGAGACGAGGCCGGGCTCGATCGTGCAACTCGCCGCCTGGCCCGGCGAGGAGAAGAGGCTGATCGCAGCCATCCGCACCGTCACCGGGCTGGCGCTTCCCGATGGCGCCGGCGGCGGAGTGAGCGACGGGGTCAAGTCAGTGTTCGGCTTCGCGCCGGGAAAGTTCACCGTTGCCGACGAGGCCGAAGGGCTGGCCGCTGCCTTTGCCAAGGTGG
>NZ_RZQP01000315.1:0-5878 GCF_003998165.1 Mesorhizobium sp. M7A.F.Ca.US.007.01.2.1
CGTGGATGCTCCGCGATGAGCGGCCGCTGGGCACGGGCCATGCTGTCGGCTTACCGATTCGCGGGTGCGGCAGCCTATCCGCTGGTCGGGCCCTACGTTGCCTGGCGCACCTCGCGCGGCAAGGAAGACCGCTACCGCCGCCGCGAGCGCTATGGCGTCGCCGGCCGCGCGCGCCCCGACGGGCCGGTGATCTGGATCCATGCCGCGAGCGTCGGCGAGACCATAGCCGTCGTGCCGCTGGTCGAAAGCATTCTCGACTATGGCGTCAACATCGTGCTGACGACCGGCACGGTGACCTCTGCGCAGGTCGCCGACGAGCGGCTCGGTGACCGCATCATCCATCAATATGTACCGCTCGACCTCAAGCCGGCGGTCAGCCGGTTCCTCGATCACTGGCAGCCGGATCTGGCAATCATCGCCGAATCCGAGATCTGGCCGATGACCATCCTCGAGCTTGGCGCGCGACGCGTGCCGCAGGTGCTGGTCAATGGCAGGCTGTCCGACCGCTCGTTCAAATCGTGGAAGAAACGCGCCAACATCGCCGAGGCGCTGTTCGAGAACCTGGCTCACGTCGTGGCGCAGTCGGATGTCGATGGCGAGCGGTTTCTCGCGCTCGGCGCGCGGCCGGTGACGGTGTCGGGCAACCTCAAGGTGGACACGTCGCCGCCTCCGGTCGACGAACGGGCGCTGGCGACACTGCGGCGGCAGATAGGCACGCGCCCGACCTGGGCGGCGATCTCGACCCATGACGGCGAGGAAGTGGTCGCGGCTGAAGTCCACGCGACGCTGCACAAGCGCCACCATGGTCTTCTGACCATCGTCGTTCCGCGTCATCCCGATCGCGCCGAGGCGCTTGCGGCGCAGATTTCCGGCATGGGCCTGAAGGTCGCGCGGCGCAGCAAGGGCGACAGGATCACGGCCGACACCGACATATTGCTTGGCGACACGATCGGCGAGATGGGGCTCTATCTCCGGCTGACGGAAATAGCCTTCGTCGGCCGCTCGCTGACCTCCGAGGGTGGCCAGAACCCGCTGGAGCCGGCCATGCTCGACACGGCGGTTCTCGCCGGGCGCAATGTGCAGAATTTTCGGGAGGCCTACCAGCGTCTCCTCGACAGCGGCGGCGCCAAGCTGGTGCGCGATCGCGACATGCTGGCCGGCGCCGTCAATTTCCTCCTGACCAACGAAGTGGCGCGCCACGAGATGATGGCGGCAGGCATTGCGACCGTCGACGAGATGCGCGGTGCGCTGGCGCGTACGCTGAAATCGCTTGAGCCCTACATCCAGCCGCTGGTCGTCAAGTCGCGCCTGAAGGGCGCGAACGGGCGCTAGCGTGGCCTCGGAAGCACCACCATTCTGGTGGGAAGAGCCGGACTGGCGGGTCCTGGCACTGTCGCCGCTGTCGGCCATCTATGCGGCTGCCGCCGGCCGCGGCATGCGGCGGGCCAAGCGTGAGAAGATCGAAGCACCTGTTCTGTGCATCGGCAATTTCACGGTTGGCGGCACCGGCAAGACACCGGTGGCCATCGCGCTCGCCAAGCAGGCCAAGCGCATGCATCTCAAACCAGGCTTCCTGTCGCGCGGCCATGGCGGCTCCTTCGCCGAGCCGCACGTGGTCGATATCGACCACGACAGCGCCCGGCATGTCGGCGACGAACCGCTGCTGCTCGCCGAACACGCGCCGGTGGCGGTGACGCCGAACCGCGCCGCCGGCGCCCGGCTGCTGCTGGAACGGAATGGCTGCGATTTCCTGATCATGGACGATGGCTTCCAGAGCGCCCGCATCCACATCGACTATGCGCTGGTCGTGGTCGATGCGCGCTACGGGATCGGCAACGGCCGCGTCATTCCGGGGGGGCCGCTCAGGGCCAAAATCGTCGACCAGCTGGTTTTCACCAGCGGGTTGTTGAAAATGGGCGAGGGCACTGCCGCCGACAGCGTGGTCCGCCAGGCGGCACGCGCCGGCCGGGCGATCTTCGAGGCCCATACAGAGCCACGCGGCAAGGCAGGGCTTGCCGGCAAGCGGTTCCTCGCCTTCGCCGGTATCGGCCATCCCGAGAAATTCTTCGACACGGTGCGCGAGGCCGGCGGCGAACTGGCATTGACGCGGCCGTTTCCGGACCATCATTTCTATGCGGAGGACGAACTTGCCGAGCTGGCGGCGACCGCACGCACTGAGGGGCTGGTGCTCATCACCACCGCCAAGGACGCCGCCCGGCTGCGCCACGGCGCCTCACAGGACTTTCTCGACCGGCTCGAGGTGCTGGAGATCGACACGGTCTTCGAACTCGATCACGTTCCCGAGCGCATCATCGACGAGACGCTCGATGCCTGGCGCCAGCGCAAGCTGAAGGGTTAACTGCGCTTACGCAGCTCCGGATGCATCTCGATTTCACGGCGCAGCGAGGCGGTGGCGCTGATATAGGGCTCTTGCCTTGCGACGCTCCAGTATTTCAACTCGTCGAGCGGAATGCTTTCGCCTGTCACCGCGCAGCGCACGAACGCGCCGGGACTGGTAACCTGGAAATCGCCATCCAGGTAGCGGATGCGGGCTTCCTTGCCGCCGGGGCCTTCGAAACGGTTCATCATGCGGGGACGCCAGGGTTCATGAGGATTTCATCGCCATAAATTCCCGGCGAGGTCAAGCATGAGACAAGCCTGAGACAATGCTGAACGCTTATTGTGAAGCGGAAAAATGTTGTTGGTGGGCCGCAATGGACGTTTCCTCCACCCGTCTTCCCGCCCTGCTTAGGGAAGTGATGACGCCGCAAGCCGTGCCCTCGGGGCAGGCTGATCCAGTGATGACGGCACTGGTCAAGGCGCTGGTCCAACCGCCGGCGCCGTCTCTGCTCGCGCAGCAGACAGCGCCGGCGCTGTTGATTTTGCCGGCGGCGCCGATGGCCGTCAAATCGCAGCAGATCGCATCCGCTGGCATCGTCGATGCCTATCTTGCCCAGCTTGAGACGGGCGAAGAGGCGGCGTTGGCAACAGTCGTGGCGAGAAAGGCAAAACCCGAAGCCGAAACGCTGCGAGCCTTCTTGCCGCCTTCGACAACCGCCAATGACAATGCCTCCGCCAGGGTTGCGGGGCTGTCATTGCTGTCGCTTATCCTGCCGCAGGCCCCAATCCCGCGCAACGCTGCCGCCCTGGGTACGCCGGCGGGCAGGCACAGGCCGGCCAATCAATCCCATGGTGCGGTGCCGAACCCTGAGCAGTTGCTGGTGAAAATTGGCTTTGTTTCGATAATGGCCGGTTTGCTGGGAGCGGTGATCCTTGGGTTCGTTTTGTTGTTGCTTCGCTGAGCTTCGAATCGGCCGGTTTTCCATATAGGTCCGGAAGGTCTATCGCTCGGCTTCGATAAACGCCTCGATCTTGTCCTGGGCCAGCCCGGCCTCTGCCGCGATGCGGCGGGCGAGGTCGGCGGCGGCGGCACGCGGCCGCCCCATCGGCCGGTCGAGCCAGTAGGATACCGGGTTGAGGGCTGTGCGCTCATCGACGGGAGTGATGCGGCCCGATTGTAATTGATGTCCGGTCAGCGGCGGGCGGGCCAGCGCGATGCCGAGCCCATAGGCGGCGGCGTCGAGCACCAGATTGTAGTCCTCGAAGCGGCGGTCCTGCGGGCGCGGGCGGTAATCCATGCCTTGCGCGGCAAACCAGGCGCGCCAGGCCGACGCGTCGGAATCGTTGATCAGCGGATATTTGAGCAGCCGGGCAGGGTCGCCGCGGCCGATCTCGCGGGCTAGCTCAGGTGACGCGACGGGAAAGACATGTTCCTCGAAAAGTTGCACCGAGATGCGGCCCGGAATGCCGCCGCGTCCACAACGGATCGAGAGGTCGATGCCTTCATCGGCAAGGTCGGCCTGGCGGATGTCGACATCGAGCACGATGCGCAGCTTGGAGGGATTGTTCTCCAGAGCCGCCATGCGCGGCATCAGCCACAGCCCGCTGACGGAGGGGATCGAGGTCAGCCGCACCACCGCCGTGCCACGCGGCTCGACCCAGCGGTCGGAATGGGTCGATATCAGCGCAAAGGCTTCCGCCGTGCGCAGATGCAGCCTGTTGCCTTCGATCGTCAGCGAGACGCCGCGCGCACCACGGTCGAAGACTTTCAATCCCAGCCAGTCCTCGAGCTTGGCGATCTGCCGGCTGACGGCGCCATGGGTGATATTGAGCTTTTCGGCGGCCGCTGAAAAGCTGCCTGTCCGCGCCGCCGCATCGAAGGCGCGCAGCGTTTCGAGCGGCACCATTGTGTCCGAGCTGTGATCCATAGTCACAGGTGATCCTCGATTTCGTCGTTTGTCAACCGGGGTGAAAAGGCGCTTTCTGCCTTTCAGGACCGAAGAAATACGAGGGCGGTGAGATGAGCGAGATAACGGGCACGTTGAATTCGACACAGCGAATGGACACCACGGCAGCCATCGCGGTGGCGCTGACGGTGGTTGGTTGGGCCTCCGCCTTTCCCGCTATCCGAGCCGGTCTCGCCGCCTTCGGCCCACTGGAACTGGGTGCGTTGCGCTTTGCCATCGCCGCTGTGCCGGCGGCGATCTTCCTGGCCGTCAAGCGCCCGGCGCTGCCAAGGCTCGACGAAGTGTGGCGCCTGGTCTTTGGCGGCGCCATCTTCGTCGCGCTCTACACCGTCATGCTCAATTTCGGCGAACTGACTGTCTCGGCCGGTGCCGCCGGCTTCATCATCAATGTCAGCCCGATCTTCACCGCCATCATGGCGATGGCATTGCTGGGCGAGCGCTTCTCAGGCGTGGCCTGGATCGGTACGGTGATTTCCTTCGCCGGCATAGGCATCATCGCCATGGCCGATGGGCATGGCCTGTCATTCAACACCGGTGCTCTGTTGGTGCTTGGTTCGGCCTTGTGCTCGGCCGTCAACACCATCGTCCAGAAGCCGCTGTTTGCCCGCCATCATCCATTGACCATTTCGGCTTCGAACATGGTGCTCGGCGCACTATGCCTGGCCCCCTTCCTGCCGTCGGCCTTTTCGCAGGCGGCGGTCGCCGACACAGCAGGCCTCGGCGCCGTCATCTTTCTCGGCATCGTGCCCAGCCTCATCGCCTATGCCGCCTGGGCGACCGCGCTGTCGCGTCTGCCGGCGGCACGTGCCTCCAACTTCCTCTATCTGGTCTCGCCGATGTCCGCGCTGATCGGCTTCTTCTGGCTGGGCGAAGTTCCCACGCTGCTCGGCATAATCGGCGGCGCGCTGGCGCTGGGCGGTGTCATCGTGGTGAATTTGAAGAGATGAATATTGCCGACCGTCCGCTTCCGCCATTCGGAACGATCCCTCGATCAAACGCGTTTAGCCGAGGTTTGTTCGACGGAGGTCCGAATGCCGGGTGCAACCACGCACCGACGCATGCAACTGGATGATCTATCCATTTTTTATCGCGAGGCAGGGCCGTTAGAAGCACCTGTCTTGCTCTTGCCGCACGGCTATCCCTGCTCTTCGTTCCAATTCCGCCGACTGATGCCGGCGCTCGCCGACCGCTGGCGGACGATTGCATTCGACTGGCCTGGCTTCGGATACAGCGGCACACCCGATCCGGTCACCTTCGGCTATGATTTCGACGCCTATTGCGACGTGCTTTCCAAGCTTGCCGATGAATTCGGTCTCGAACGCTACGCCTTGTGGCTGCACGATTATGGCTCGCAGATAGGGCTCCGGCATGCGATCTCGCACCCGGAGCGGATCAGCGCCCTGATCATCCAGAACGGCGACATCTACGAGGACGTGCTTGGACCCAAATACGCCACGATCAAGGCCTGGTGGACCGACAAGGCGCCCGGCAAGCACCGTCCGCTCGAGGCCGCGGTAAGTGAGGACGGGTTCCGGGCCGAGTTCATCGGGGAAGTGGCTGACGACGTCGCC
>NZ_RZQP01000316.1:0-5855 GCF_003998165.1 Mesorhizobium sp. M7A.F.Ca.US.007.01.2.1
GCCGGAACCCGCTGAATACGTCAAGATTTGCGACGTCTACGGCGCTGGCTACTTCTACATCCCCGGCACCGAGACCTGCCTGCGCATCGGCGGCTATGTCCGCTATGATGTCGGCGTGGGTGACGGCGGCTCGTTCGATGGCGTCAACCACGTTACGGATCACCAGCACGGCGACGACAACTCGACCTACTGGAAGAACACCCGCTTCACGCTGAAGACCTGGACCGGCCAGGAAACCGAACTCGGCACGTTGAAGACCTACACCGAATACCGCATCAATTTCGGCAACAACTACGGCGACTTTGGCGATAACTCGGGGCCCGGCGGCACTACGAACCCCAACCGTAATGGCGACGGCTGGCAGGCCCGCAACAAGAGCAGCGCTCTGGAATTCGCCTGGATCCAGCTCGGCGGCCTGCGCGTCGGCGCTGACGAATCGGCCTTTGATACGTTTATCGGCTATGCCGGCAACGTCATCAACGACACGATCGTCCCGTACGGCAATTTCCAGACCAACGTCATTCAGTACTACTTCGATGCCGGCAATGGCCTGTCGGCCGTGGTTTCGCTCGAAGAAGGTTCGGGTGAGGTTGGCACCATCGACAGCTATGTTCCGCATGTCGTCGGCGGTCTGAAGTACACGCAAGGCTGGGGCGCCATCACCGGTGTTGTGTCGTATGACAGCAACTACGAGGAAGTCGCCGGCAAGGTTCGCTTGGACGTGAACGCCACCAACGAACTGTCGCTGTTCTTGATGGCCGGCTACGGCACCGACGATAACCTCAACGACCATACCAACAACATCGACGCGCTCGGCCGCGGCTTTTACAAGCAGTGGGGCGGTAACTGGGCTCTGTGGGGCGGTGGCACCTACAAGTTCAACGAAAAGACCTCGTTCAACCTCCAGGCGTCATATGACGACTGGAAGGATATCGGCGTCGCGGCGAACGTCGCCTACACCGTTGTTCCTGGCCTCACGGTCACGGCCGAAGTCGACTGGCAGCGCGTCGGCCAGGGCGCCATCGACAACGACTCCGTCTGGGTCGCGGCAACCAAGAAGAACAATGTCGGCGGTCTCCTCCGCTTCCAGCGCGATTTCTAATCAATTTCGCCTTCGAAATCGAAACCCGGCGGGCAACCGCCGGGTTTTTTCATGCCGGTTTTTCATTGGCTTGCCAAAGATGCGGCGACGCTGCCCGAGACCGAGCCCCTGCACTTCCTGAAGGTTTGCGAGCGACAAGCCATCCGACGAAGCCGAGCCCTGACAGCTACGGCAATCGGGTCTATTCGCCAGTCCGGCAGCGCCGGAGCTTTCACGGCTGGATCAATTCCCAGCCAAATCGCCCAAGCCATCGATCAGCGGTTGGATTGCGCTGCCATAATTCTTCCAGCGACTGACGGACGAGCTGTAGATCGGTTGTCGAACCTGCCAGCGGCTGAACGTGTTCACCGCGCCGCCCTTGTCAAAGAATCGCAGGCAGGCGTCGTCCCAGGGCAGTCCCAGATGGTCGATCAGGCGGCGCGATTGGCCTTCCTGGTCAGAGACCATGTCCTCATAGCGGTTCTGCAGGATTTGCCCTGGAAACACCTTGTCCCAATGCCGCATAAGCCGGTCGTACTCGCGATAATATAGTCCGAGTGTATGGAGATCGGCGTTGTAGATATTGTCCTCGTTGAAACTCAGGAAATAGCACGAGATGCAATTGTCGATGGCATCGCGACGGCAGTGAATGATTTGTGCCTTGGGGAACAAGATCCTTATAAGGCCGATAAGCTCAAAATTATGCGGCAGCTTGTCCACTATCCGCGGCGCGTCGGGCGATCGTTGCCTGATATGGGTGAGATATTCATCGGCCAGGGACTTCGACTGATCAACTGTCATATCCAGGACGGATTTTCGGAATTCCTCCGGCGAGCGTGTTTTCGGCGCCAGCCTGTTGGTGATGCGCCGAACCTTTGTCAGCTCACCGGCTCCATGGACGTCGGGATGGCTAGCAAGGATCTGCTCGGTCAAAGTGGTGCCGGAACGCGGCATGCCAAGCACGAAAACAGGCACGTCCGATGTGCTTCCATGACCTGCCTTGGCGGCCAGCATCCGGGGATCGAACAGTTCTATCATGAAATCGACGCTGCGCCGATAGGACTCCATACCGAAGCGGCGGGTTGAAAGTTCCTTTGCCTGGCGGAAATGGCCGATCGCGTCGTCGTAGCGCCTGATATCGTTCAGTATCTTCCCGGCCGCATGGTGGAACTGCTGTATGCTTTTCCTGTCGAGTCCCGGATTTTTCAACTCGGTCAGAATGGATTTCAATTCCGCCGGCTCTTCAGAGAATTTTCGGATGCTGGCCAGGCCGTTGTAGGCGGCCGCGATATCCTGACGGTGACTGATCGCCTCCTTCATATATCCCGCCGCCTCGTCCATCCGGCCCAGGCTTACAAGCGCATTGGCCAGTCCCATTCGAATGGCGGAACGGCCGCTGTCGATTTCAAGCGCTTTCTCATAAAGCGGCACCGCAAGATCGGCCTTGCCGAATTCGGTGTAGGCGCGCCCAAGTGCGCAAAGCGCTTCAACCCAGTCGCCTTTCAGCTGGCAGGCAACCTCAAGATGGCGGATCGCATCGGAATGTTCGCCGACCTTCAAATAGGTTTCACCCAGCGTCAGGTGATAGTGCGGATTTTGAGGTGCTTCCCTCACGGCCCTCTCAAAACAGCGAATGGCCATCTCGTCATCCAGATCGAGCGCAAAGGTGCCCAACAAATACAAAGCAAGAGGATGTCGGGGATTGCGCGCCAAAACGCGCTGACATAGCGCCTCTGCCTCCGCCAACCGATCTGCCTGCTGAAGGTTGAAGGCCTGCCTGAGCAGTGCGTCGTCGGCTTGGACGTGCGACAGAGAGGCCGCCCTGGGCTGCACGATTTTCGACTGCGGGATTTGCGGTCCGGACCGAGTTTTCAGGTGTTTGGACCAAGCGGGCGGCAGGCGGCTGTTCATGGTCCCTAGCTACCAAAAAAAACCAGTTGAATCCACCAGATCTGGCCTCATAGGCAGCTTCGGACACTGCGGCCGGCGCGTTGGCGACCAAGCGCTTCGAGGGTCGACCCGTAGAAAATAATCGACCAACCGAGCGACTGCGTTTGGGACCATCGGGGGCGGAATCACGCGCATCCCTGCGCTTCTTCAGCTCAGCAGTGCCAACCAAAATCGAGGAGGCGTGCGCGCATGAGAGGCACGCCAGACTCGTTTGAATTACGCGTCCGCCAAGTCGCCCAAAGCATCGATGAGTGGCTGGATCTCGCCTTCATAATTCTTCCAGCGCTTGACGGACGATTTGTAGATCGGTTGGCGGACCTGCCAGCGGCTGGGCGTGTTGACCGAACCGTCCCTGTCGAAAAAGCGGAGACAGGCATCATCCCAAGGCAGCCCGAGATAATCTATCAGGCGGCGCGACTGCGCTTCCTGATCCTCGACCAGCGTTTCGTAGCGATTTTCGAAGATAAGGCCTGGAAAAACCTCGTTCCAATGGCGCATCAGTCGGTCATACTCGCGATAATACAGGCCCAGTATCCGCAAGTCGGTATTGTAGCTGTGTCCTTTGTTGAAGCTCTGGACAAAGCAAGAGACGCAATTATCGATGGCGTCACGGCGGCAATGAATGATGCGCGCGTTGGGAAAGAGCAGGCCGATGAGGCCGATCATTTCAAAATTGTGCGGCATCTTGTCCACCACGCGAAGCGCGGCAGGCGCCCACTCCCTAAGGTAGGACAGATGCTCTTCCGCCAGTGTTCTGGACAGGTCTTGTGTGATAGACATGACCGGCCGGCTCAAATCTCCGGCCGATGAGGTTTTAAGGCCGATTGCATTGGCGACCCGCCTTAATTTGTTGAGCTCGCCTGCCCCATGAACATCGGGATGGCTGGCGCAGATCTGTTCCGTGAGCGTTGTGCCCGATCGCGGCATGCCAACCACGAACACAGGCATTTCGGAAGGATTTCCATAGCCGGCCCTGGCCGCCAGAAAGTCCGGCGTGAAGGTTTCAATAAGGGAGTCGATCCAGCGGCGATACAGATCGATATCGAAGATGTAGCCGGAGGCCCGTTTCGCCCTGTTGAAATGGTCGAATGCCTCACTGTAGCGCTTGAGATCGTTCAGCACCTTGCCGGCAGCATGATGGAGTCTGTAAGCACCGTCCGGATCAAGTTTGGGATTGCCGAGTTCACGCAGGATGGATTGGAGTTCCTCCGGCTCTTCGGTGAATTTTTTCGTCTGCACAAGGTCGTTGTAGGCAGTCGGCACGTCGATGCGACGTCGGATTGCTTCTTTCAGACAGGCGGCGGCCTCATCCATGCGCCCCAGGCCGCTGAGCGCACTGGCCAGCCCCGCCCGCACTTTGGGATGATCGCGGTTGATCTTGAGCGCCTTCTCGTAGAGCGGCAAAGCCATGCCGGGTTTGTCAAACTTGGTGTAGGCGTGCCCCAGGGCACAAAGCACCTCGATAAGGCCGGGCTGCAGTTCCAAAGCATACAGCATATGCCTGATGGCTGGCGAATATTCGCTGACCTTCGCATAGGCCTCGCCCAGGCTGAGATGGTAGTAGGGGTTTTTAGGTTCCTCGCCGACCGCCCGCGCGAAATATCGCAAGGCCATCTCGTCATCGTAACGCTGGTATAGGGTCCCCAGGATGTACAGAGCGAGCGGATGGTTTGGCGTGCGCGCCAGCACCCGAAGGCACAGGTCCTGAGCCTCGTCGAGCCGCTGGGCCTGCTGAAGGGCATAGGCCTGGTTCAGCAGCGCTTCGTCGGCCTGCGCTCTCAATTGAGCGTTTCCTTGGCTCACTGTCGGCTTAAGTATCGGCCCTTTCGCTTTCGGCGCGGGTCCGGGCTTGATGTGCTTTGACCAAGCAGGCGGGAGACGATTGTTCATGTGTCTCGCTAGCAAAAGCGGCCGAAAGAATCCAGCGTTACGGATCTGCCCAGCGGCAACTTGCACCGACCCATCCGGCGCGCTAGCAAGAAGGCCCTTTCAAGCGAGCTTCCATCATGCATCAGCGCCCTCCCCTCATGCCGCTCATCGCAGCGCTTCCCTCGACGGTGCCGTTTGTCGGCCCCGAAGCGCAGGAGCGCGAGCGTGGCCGCGCTTTTCGCGCCCGCATCGGCGCCAACGAGAGCAGCTTTGGTCCCTCGCCGCGCGTCATCGCCCGCATGGCCGAGATCGCCGGCGACATGTGGATGTATTGCGATCCCGACAATCACGATCTGAAGGTGGCGGCGGCCGCGCATCACGGCGTAAAAGCAGAGAACGTCGTTATCGGCGAAGGCATAGATGGCCTGCTCGCTCTGGTGGCACGCATGTATGTGGCACCCGGCGATGCTGTGGTCACATCGCTCGGCGCTTATCCGACCTTCAACTTCCACATCGCCGGTGTCGGCGGACGACTGGTGACGGTCCCTTACGAGAACGACCGGGAAAGCCTGGATGGCCTGCTGGCGGCGGTGCGCAGGGACAAGGCCCCGCTGGTCTATCTCTCCAACCCCGACAATCCGATGGGCAGTTGGTGGGAGGCGAGCGAGATCATCCGCTTCATCGAGGCGCTGCCGGAAACCACCATGCTGGTGCTCGACGAGGCCTACGGCGAACTCGGGCCGGCCTCGGCGCTGCCGCCGATCGATATCTCCAGGCCAAACGTCATCCGCATGCGAACCTTCTCCAAGGCGTACGGGCTGGCGGGCATACGCTGCGGCTATGCGATCGCCGAGGCCCAGGTGATCCGCGACTTCGAGAAGATCCGCAACCATTACGGCGTCAGCCGCATGGCGCAGATCGCCGGCGTCGAGGCGCTCGCCGATCAGGACTATCT
>NZ_RZQP01000317.1:0-5729 GCF_003998165.1 Mesorhizobium sp. M7A.F.Ca.US.007.01.2.1
GCAACAGATTGCCGCCGACGGTGGCGGCGTTGCGAAGCTGCGCCGAAGCGCCCGACAGCAGCGCCTCGGCCACCGCCGGATAGGATTTGGCGAACGCCGGATGGTAGGCAAGGTCGGCGTTACGCACCAGCGCACCGATGCGCAGGCCACCATCGTCCAGCCGTTCGATGCGGTTGAGTTCCGGCAGCCGGGAGATGTCGACGATACGCTCGGGACTGGTGATGCCGCCTTTCATCAGGTCGAGCAGATTGGTGCCGCCGGCGAGATAGGCCGAGCCCGGCTCGGCTGCCGCGGCGATGGCGTCGGGAATGGTGGCGGGCCTGATGTAATCGAAGTCTCTCATGCCGCGGTCCTCCGGTCGGCTTTGACAAGCTGTTGCTGGGCTTCCAGGACGGCCTCGACGATGCCGCCATAGGCCGCGCAGCGGCATATGTTGCCGCTCAGCCCCTCGCGGATGCGTTCGGGATCGTCGCCGGCCTGTCCCTCGGCGATCAGGCCGAGCGTGCTCATGATCTGGCCGGGTGTGCAGAACCCGCACTGGAAGCCGTCATGGGCGATGAAGGCGGCCTGCACCGGATGCAGTTCCTCGCCGTTGGCGACGCCTTCGATGGTCAAGACCTGGGCGCCGTCATGGCTGACCGCCAGCGCCAGGCATGAGTTGATGCGCTTGCCGTCGACCAGCACCGTGCAGGCGCCGCATTGGCCGCGGTCGCAGCCCTTCTTGGTGCCGGTGAGATCGAGCCGCTCGCGCAGCAGGTCGAGCAGGGTTACGCGTGGATCGACCTCCAGTTGGTGTCGGTGGCCATTGATGGTGAGGGTAATGGGAAGGCTGGTCATGGGCGTCTGGCTCCAGTTGCTTGACGCGGATGGGATTGAACTGGTGCCTTGCCGCAGAAGGGCAAGGTAACTGTTCGGTCAGGTCTTGACGGCGAAAGCGGAGATGGCGGATCTCCCGCGAGGCAGGCGGGCAGGGGAGATGTCGGCTTGCGTGTTCGAAAGACGTGACATACCGGTTCTCCTGATTATATGATAAAGGTGCTCCACTAAAACGGAGGCGCCTCCGTTTATTACGTGGTGGCTGACCCTGCCGGATTCAAGCCCCCTGACACGATGTGGAGAAAAAATTGGCCAGCGAGCCGTCCGCCATTGCTGAACAGAAGGCCGAGGCCGTAGACGCAAAGCCGCTGCGCGCCGATGCGCGGCGCAACCGCGACCGGCTGGTCGAGGTGGCGGTGTCAGTCTTTGCCGAGCGCGGCATCGATGGCTCGCTGGAGGAGATCGCGCGCCGCGCCGGCGTCGGCATCGGCACGCTCTACCGGCATTTCCCGACGCGCGAGCATCTGGTCGAGGTGGTCTATCGTCGTGAGGTGGAGGCGCTGTGCGCGGCCGCCGGCGAGCTTGCCCAAAAACATCCGTCCGATGTCGCGCTGGAACAGTGGATGCAGCGCTTCGTCGACTACATCGCCACCAAGCGCGGCCTGGCGAACAGCCTGCGCATTGTGCTCACCACCAATTCGACGCTGTTTTCCGACACGTTCGGCCGGGTGTCGCAAGCCTTGCGACGCCTGGTCGAGGCGGCGGTGGCCGACGGCACCATCCGCGGCGACGTCGACGCTTCCGACGTGCTGCACGCGCTGGGCGGCATCTATTCAGCGCCCGACACCCCCGAATGGCGCGACCGCTCGCGCCGGCTGGTCAAGCTGTTGATGGACGGGTTGCGGTTCGGGGCTGCAAAGGCACAATGAGGCGACCAGATTCCGGCCGTGCAAAACCAGACCTATCGATGAGTTGAGGGGATACGATGTATGTAGGCCGTTCCTACAAACTGATCGATTTCGCGCTGTGGTCGCGGCGCAGCGTCATCTACATGGTGGTGGTGAGCGGTCTGGCCGTGGCGGCCTACCGTCTTCCAGGCATCGCCGGGTTTTCGGTGCCATGGTCGGTGGTGCTGGTGCTTGGCACCACCGTGTCACTCGTCGCCGGGTTCAAGAATTCGCAGGTGTTCACCCGCAGCAGCGACGCGCTGCAGGCTTTTACGCAAATTACGGCCAGCAGCCGTTTGTGGTCCAATTTCTGCAGGGATTTCCTCGACGCGCCGACGGCCAGACAGCTCATCTATCGCCACATCGCCTGGATGACGGCATTGCGCTTTTCCCTGCGCCGGCCGATGCCATGGGAGTCCATGGCGCGGGCCGCCAATATCGAATACCGGCGGCGCTACCGTATCCATGAGGATGCGAGCTCGGTCGGCGACGAATTGCGTCCGCTGCTCGCCGAACAGGCCGAGGACGTCCTGAAATCGCCCCAGCCGGCGATAGCCCTGCTCGAACTGCAATCTGTCCAGGTCAATGCGCTGTTCAAGGACACAAAGCTCCCTCCTCAGATCTATGGCGAACTGACCAAGCTGATCCGCGACTTCCATGACCAGCAGGCGCGCTGCGATCGCATCAAGAACAATCCCTATCCCCGGCAATACGCCATCGTCAGTTCGATGTTCGTCATGATCTTCTGCACACTGTTGCCGTTCGGGGTCGTTCCCGTCTTTGCCGATATGGGCAAACTGGGTGGCGCGCTCGGGTCGATAGCGATCTGGCTGACGATCCCGTTCAGCACGCTGCTCGGCTGGGCCTACATGTCTCTCGACCAGGTCGGCGAAAGCAGCGCCAACCCGTTCGAGGGCAATGCCAACGACGTTCCGATCTCGCAGATCTGCCGCGACATCGAGATCGAGTTGCGTAGCGGGCTCGGCGAGAGCGACCTTCCCAAGCCCCTGCTGCCGGTCAACGACATCGCGACCTAGGCAGGATCACGACGAGGCGCGGCCCCGGCGGTCCCCTTCATCGTGCTGCTGGCGGAGAACGCTCAAACGTCAAGGCAGACCTTGCCGAAATGCTTTCGGGATTCGTAATGAGCGAAGGCGGTGGCGATGTCCTGCAGCGGAAAGTGGCGGTCTATGACGGGCTTCAGCCTGTTGGACTCTATCGCGCGGATCATATCCTCCTGGTCGGCCCGGCTGCCGATGGAAATGCCGCTGATGCGGATCTGGTTGGAAAACAGGGCTGGGATAGACACTTCCGCCGCAAAGCCGGTCAGGACGCCGACCAGCGCGATGTGACCGCCCGTGCGGCAGGCGATAATCGACTGCGCCAGCGTGGCGGGTCCGCCGACCTCGATCACGTGATCGACGCCGCGCCCGCCCGTCAGATCCTTGGCCTTGCGGCCCCAGTCCGGGACGGACTTGTAGTTGATGACGGCGTCGGCTCCGAGGCGCTTGAGCCTTTCCAGCTTCTGCTCGTCGGATGAGGTGGCGATGACCCGGGCGCCGGCGGCCTTGGCGAATTGCAGCGCGAACAGCGATACGCTGCCCGAACCGAGGACCAGCACTGCGTCGCCCGGCTTCACCTTGCCGCACACAATCAGGCCGCGCCAGGCAGTAACGCCCGTGCAGGTGAGCGACGCCGCCTCGACATGCGTATAGCCTGCCGGTGCCCTGGTGAAAGCATGCGCCGGCATGCAGACATACTCGCTGGCGAAGCCGTCGAAACTGTCTCCCGGAATATCGCGCCGGGTGCAGGGCGTCATGTCACCGCGCAGCCACCAGGGATAGAAGACGCTGACGACGCTGTCTCCGGGCCTGAGTGCATCGACACCGTCGCCGAGGGCAATCACTTCGCCGGCGCCGTCGGAGAGCGGAACGCGGCCGTCGGCGAGAGGCATCTTGCCTTGCACGGCAAAGTCGTCGCGCATGTTCAACGCGCAGGCCCGGATCCTGACCAGCACCTCGCCCGGCCCTGGTTGGGGCGGATCTTCCTCGACCAGGTCGAGATTGCCCAAGCCGCCCGGCGCTCTCAGCCTGACCAGTCTCATTGTCTTCTCCGATGTGTGGGGTGTCTAGAATTGGAAGGGCCTAGCGGGCCTGCCGGCCGGAGATCACCCGCAGCCAGGGCGCCAGATGAAAGGCGCTCATCAGCAGATACATCGCAGCCATGCCCGTGAGGGGCGAGGCGTCGGTGCCCATGCACTGCATGGCCGCATCGCCGCTGAAGATGCAGGTGAGCAGCGCCATCACGGCGAAGGTCGGTGCCGCGGCAAGGCAAAGCCAGTCGGCCAGCCCGAGGGTGGCGGCTTCTGGGATCGTGCTGCCGGCACCTGTGTGGATATCGCTCATCGCCTTGATCCTTGATGATCATGCCAGCCACGACAGGTTCCTCTCTCCACGGAGTGGGGAGAGGAACCCAGACTGGACAACCGTTACTGCTCGCCCTTGTCGCGGAATGCGGCCTCGCCGGCAGCAGACACTTCTTCCCATTTCTTGTCGGCCCCGGCGTCGTAATTGTCGTGCCAGTTCCACCAGGAGTAGAGTGGAGTCTGCGGATAGCCTTCGGGCGAATCCTCCCAGATTTCCTGGCGGCCGAGCGGCGTCGCGTCGAGATAGCTCCAGACGGTGCCCATCGCTTCGTCGCCGCGGCTGTTAATCAAGTAGGTGCGGAAGATGCGATCGCCGTCACGGATGAAGACGTTGTGGCCGTGCCATTCGTCGACACCGAAGTCCTTGTCGAAACTGTCAGTGATTGTGTACCAGGGCATCTGCCAGCCCATCCGCTGCTTCAGCCGCGCAATGTCGGCCTGCGGGGCACGCGAAGCGTAGGCAAGCGTGGTGTTGCGGGCGTTGAGATGGGCGAGGTGGCCGACCTGGTCGGCGCCCAGCGAACAGCCGCGGCAGGCGTGATCGGGCCAGCCATGCACGCCGGGCTCGAAGAAGGCGCGATAGACGATCAGCTGGCGGCGGCCTTCGAACAGATCGAGCAGGCTCGCTCTGCCGTTCGGTCCCTCGAACACATAGGCCTTGTCGACTTCCATCCACGGCATGCGCCGGCGCTCGGCGGCCAATGCGTCCTTGGCGCGCAGTGTTGCCTTTTCCTTCACCAGCATCTGTTCGCGGGCGGCTTCCCAGTCCTGCCTCGAAACGATCGGCGGGGTCTTCATTGCGATGTGCTTGGTCATTGGTCGTCTCCTTTGCCAGTCTGTTGTCGCTTGCTGTCAGCCAGAATAGGGCGGTGAAGCGGGAGGGTGGGAGTTACAAGTGTGACGGGATTTGCAGGAGCCGGCCCGTCGCAGCAGGGGTGGCGCATCCTCACGGTGCCTTCGGCCGGGTGGAGAGGAGTGTCGGTTGGCATTGTCGGTTCTCCCTTGGCGTGCCGCGCGTTGCCGATAGTTGCCGATGCGGCTTGCCGGTTGACGGTACGGATTTAAGTTAGGGCGGCGACGCACAAGGGTGGGAGTTACAAGTGTGACGGGATTTGAATGGATTCGCTGATCACCGCGGCTGCGCTGGCACTGGCCGGAGGCGACCCGCTCGGCGCGCTGGATCGCGTCGCCTTGCGCGAAGACCCGCCGGCGCTGGCGCTGCGCGGCATTGCCATGGCGCAGCTCGGTGATCTCGATCGCGCCAAGGCGCTGCTGCGGCGTGCCGCGCGCGGCTTCGGCCCGAAAGAGGCGGTAGCGCGTGCCAGATGCGTCGTTGCCGAGGCCGAGATCGCGCTGGTCTCGCGGGATCTCGGCTGGCCGGCCAAGGCTTTGGATGCGGCGCGGGCGACGCTGGAAAAGCATGGCGACCGGCTGAACGCAGCGCATGCCGGCCACCTCAAGGTGCGGCGCCTGCTATTGATCGGCCGTCTCGACGAGGCCGAAGACGTGCTGGCGGGGCTCGACCCGGCACCGCTTCCGCC
>NZ_RZQP01000318.1:0-5706 GCF_003998165.1 Mesorhizobium sp. M7A.F.Ca.US.007.01.2.1
GGCGTGAAGGGAGCAAGAAGCGGCCTTGCCGAAATTCCCATCGAGAATGGTGGCGCCGGCACGCTTGTCGCGTTCGCCACCAGTCCCAATCAGGTCGCCTTTGACGGGTCGGGCCAACATTCGCCGTTCGCTTCGGCGCTGCTGGCGCATATGGGCGAAACAAACGTTTCCATCACCGAAGCCATGAACCGCGTTACCGCCGATGTCTTCAAGGTAACCGCCGGCAAACAGCGCCCCTGGAGCAATGTCTCGTTGACCACTGAGGTCGTCCTGCACAAGATCGACCTCAACGCACCGCTGATCGTCGGCGAGGCGACCACTCAGAAATCGGAAGCCGGTTCGGATGGGCGAAACGTTGCGGCAAACCCGTCGGGCGCCGACGACGCCCAACTTTCGCTCGATATGCTTCGTCAGAAAATCCCAAGGCTTGCCTCCGACGAGCCTATCTTTTTTGACCATCCTGTCGATTTCGGCGATCCGGAAATCGACGGCAAGAGCATTGCGGAGCTGATCAAGGGCAAGCCACGCTTCAGTCCTGTGGAGGGGCTCGACAAGTCGGTATGGGAAGGAAAGCACTGCGACGGTTGCCATGAATGG
Source organism: Mesorhizobium sp. M7A.F.Ca.US.007.01.2.1 (assembly GCF_003998165.1). Classification (NCBI taxonomy): domain Bacteria; kingdom Pseudomonadati; phylum Pseudomonadota; class Alphaproteobacteria; order Hyphomicrobiales; family Phyllobacteriaceae; genus Mesorhizobium; species Mesorhizobium sp. M7A.F.Ca.US.007.01.2.1. Next base: position 598 of record NZ_RZQP01000318.1, read on the forward strand.
AACGAGGCCCGGCTGTGTGAACAGTCGAAAAATTTCGCCGCCAACGACGTGTCTGTCTTACGGCTTCAACATCCGCTTGGAACGCGCTTCAAGGTGGCGCTCGCAAAATGGGCGCAAGGTGGCTGTAAGTAAGCCAGGATGATGACGGCATCCATCGGTTTCTGCCGGGCGAATGCTCTAATCCGCATCCGCTGCTTGGCTCAGGGCCTCGATCTCAGCCATCTGGATGCCCATTTCGACAAATGCCGAAAGAACGGTGAACCGGTCAGCCAGTGCGACACGCGCCAGTCCGGCCAGAATCCCGGCATTGATTGCGTGGGCGGCTGGAAACGGCAGCAACGCCGGTGCCATCGTCGCGGCCCTGGCCGAACCATTGTCACGCCATCCCGCGGCCAGAGCAATCCAGCCGACCGGCGTTGTTGGCGGCGTCGCGCCGGCTGTGCTGAGCGCCGCCTGGTGGCGGAGACTGTCCGGTTCGCCCACCCAGTTGTGGACCAGCGGGAGCAACTGATGATCGGTCTCATCCAACAGGTCGGCCAGGTGGCTCAGGCATTCATGGGCCCACCAGACCGCGGCTCGCTCGGGAAGCAGGTAGGCACAAAATGTAACCGCTTCCTCGGGAACGCGCCCTGCGAGAAGGTCGCGGCAAAACTCGATCGAGCGCTGGTCGGTTGGAAGGCTCCTCATGTCCCGCGCAATAGCAGGACACGCCGCGAAAAGATCCCTTGCCGTTTTGAACCGGAGCCCATTGGCCATGACCGCCACGCTTTCATCGAGAAGCTTGGCCACTCAAGCCTTAGGCGCGGCGCGGGTCAAGTCTCAACCGGTGACGCGGCAACAACTGTCACGCCCCCGGCGATTGCAGACAGACAATTGCCTGCGAATTTGCTATGATCCCAACATCGAAAATCGGAATACTCAACCAGGAGGAGCCGCTATGCAGTGGAGCAGTTCAGCTTTTGTGTTGGCGGTCGTGCTTTTCTCGACCCACGCTTCCGCCGACCCCGTTCAGAAATCGGAAGACATCGTGAAGTTTTTTGCTGGTGCGGCCGATCTCGGCAAGTCCCGCGGGATTTGTGTTGGCTCCGCGGAGGAGTGCAAAAGCAAGTCCAATGACGCGTCGGCAGTGAAAACCGGCCTCGACATGCTGATCAATTTCGGCTTGGATTCGGCCGAACTTGACGCCACCGCGCGCGCTGAACTCGACGAGTTCGCCAAAGCCCTGAAGGACAACCGGCTGAGCACGTTCAGCTTCGTCGTCGAAGGCTATACCGATGCCACCGGCACGGTGCACCACAACGAAGGCCTGTCGCAACGACGAGCGAAATCGGTAGCCGCCTTCCTCACGGCCAGCGGCATCGAGCCTGATCGCATCAACGCGGTCGGCATGGGTGAAAAGAACCCGCGCAGTTCCAACCCATACGATCCGCTCAATCGCCGCGTGGAAATGCGGATAAAGACACAATAGCCACGCAAAGCTGCGCCGCAGCCTGGGATGGGGCGAAGATTGTTCTACCCGATGGAATTTGGACAGGGGTGAGCATCTGATAGAGCAGCGCGAGCGTGGTTCAAGGCGTATTCTGAATTGAGCTTATGACGGCGGTGACGGCCTGCTTGTATTTTTCAAACTCCGGTGACGTCTGGCGGACCTCCGTGGTCGTTGTCTGCTGGGCGGCGCCAGTGGCCATGCGGCCCAGCTTCTGGCCCATTTTCCTTTCGGCCCAGTCCACGACGTAGCTGGCGGTCTTGCCGGTGAGAAACGGGTTGGCCTGGATGACGGCCGACCCCAGCACGGCGCTCAGTTGCGCCGAACCTGTGGCCGACAGCACCTGGTGCGCGCCTTCCATTCCCAGGAAATGACAGAGATAGAGTCTGCCCGCCGTAATCTGGTGACCACGCTCCCGAAGATAGGCCTCGCCTTCGCGAGCCAGGTTGCGAACCATCTCACGCGAGATCGTGGCGTCGTAGCGCAGTGCGAGCAGGTCGGCTGTCGACAGCGTGCGCGCAAGTTCCGGGCGGTAGGTGTTCATCATCCTGATCCAGGTCTTGCTTATGAATTGCCCTGCACCGGTTGCTGAGGAATTTGGGTTCTTGGCGCGAGCGCTGCCGCCGCTTTCGACATGAACGATACGGTCGGTGAGCGTCTCGACCGCGGAATCGTCGGAAGCGACCGCGGTGACCGTGCCGAGTGGGTCGATCGCTGCGCCATTCTGGTAGAGTTCGAAATGCAGGTGGGGCCCGGTCGAAAGGCCGGTGGTGCCGATATAGCCGATCACATCGCCGGCTTTCACCCTGGTTCCGACACCGGTCCCGATTGCAAATCTCAGCATATGCGCATAGCGCGTCTCGCGCCCGTTTGGGTGCGAGATCTTCACCAGATTGCCATAGCTGCCGCCATCGCCCTGGAAGGTGATGTCACCATCGAAGGCGGCTGCGATCGGCGTGCCAACGGGAGCCGCCCAGTCGACGCCCTTGTGGATGCGAACGGTGCCGAGAATTGGATGCTTGCGTGGCCCGAAGGTGGATGTCATCACCCCGTTGACGGGCGTGACCATGCCGTTGGTGACCGTCAGCGAGCGGACCTGATCGTCACCGGTAACGCACGCAAACTGGCCCTCGCTCAGCTGGAAGACGAAACAGTCGAGGCTCTTTTCGGTGCCCTGCACGCCGACATACAGCACACGCCCGTCAGTCTCGCCCTTGCCGCGCGGCGTTTGCGAGTAGATCAGCACAAGGCGCTGGTCCTCGCTGGCGAAGGCGTCCAGATCCTGCCCTCGCGATAGGTACATGATCGCTTCGCCGATCACGCCGGTTGGAACACTGTTGCGAGCCGCCGTCGAGTAGATCGCGTCGAGCAGGCGATACTGCCGCTTGTGCGTGCCTTCCCCCTGTGCGCCCGAATAGTTGAACAGATCTTCACGGACCCAGGGATCGACACCCGATACGAATGCGCCCGCCGCATTGCGTGTCAGCGTGCCGACAAAGACGTTCTTGGCGTAGATGGACACCTGCATCAGCGACATGGTCGTCGTCTCGCGCCTCGGCCTGAAACCACGCATGGCGATGACATAGCCCGGTTCCAGGCCGTCGCGGTTGAAAAGCGCCTTCAGCGCTTGCCCTGCCAGCTTGGCGTCCTCTGCGGAGAAATGCGCATCGAGCGCGACGCTGTCCAAAGAGCGGTCGTTGAGGATTTTCACGAACGTGTCTTCGGTCGCCTCGAACCGCTGATACTCATTCGAGACGGTTGCGACACTCGTGTTGTTTTCGATCTGCGTCTTCTGGAATGCGGGAAGGGCTGCATCGCCCGCATCGATGGTCTCGCCCCAGCCGGCTTCGGGATCATCGGCGTCCGCCCTTTGGTCGGGCGCTGCGGCTGGTTCCCCCTCTATCGGCGATGGCTCAAGATCATTCTGCAGATCACCGGATGGTGGGGCAGCAGTCTTTCGTTGCGCCTGGAAGAATGCAAAATCCTCTTGCGTCGACGGTATCGTTGTCATGAATTTTTCGCTCGCGCTAAGCATGACGTCAGACAGGATTTCGATCTGTGGAGAAACGCCGGCCTGGTTGAGTTCCGCCGGGCGCGGCATTGTCCGGCCTTTGGTTGCGGCGCTGGCATCGGGCGCCAGCGTGATCCACATCGGGTCCCCCGCCAGATCGATAATGGCTGGCACATACACGGATGCGTCCGCCGGCATATCGTCCGCCCCTTCGACCGCATGCAACTCCTCGTCTTCGTCTCCGAACGACCAATACTCGGCGGTGAGGTAGAAACCGGCGGCGATAGAGAGCAGCACAGCCACCGCGAGACCGGCAACAAGCCTGTGCCGAAGCGTGCGCCTGCGAAGGGCCGCGCGCGCCTGCTTTTTATGCCTGAAGCTCGTGTCGATACCGTGCGTCACGGATTGCTTCCCGTAAGGAAGAAAGTCCACCGCGCCTGTTCGAGGGTATCGACTTCAAGAAATTGTGCCGCGATATGGCCGCGCTGCCAGCACTCGTCGATGCCGCGTATCGAAAAACGTCGCCGCTCAATGCACATTTCGGTCGATCCTGTGAGGATCGCATGACCAAACACGTCCGTTGCGTAGATGTAGATGTAGCGGTTCGTCAGTTCCTCACGAATGACGTTTACGCATTGATTGGCGCCGATGGTCCACCAGCCATCGGTCTGGTCCGCATTGTCGACCTTCTGGCCGACGGCGAGATTGACGACATCCAGAGTCTGATTGCAGACCGTGAACTCGGCGCGCGCTTCGCTGGATGACAGCACGGCAAACAGGGCCGCCCCCCCCATGACCGCAAGCCTCATGCTGCCACGCAGGGCAGGGGCCCGAACCGGATCAAACTGCCTTATCGGCGGGTCAGAGCGGCTGAGTTGCATCGGGCGCCCATGCTATCCGCCGAGCCGGAAATACTGGGCGGTGGCCGAGAATTGAGACCCGTCGGTCTCGATTTCTTCGAGAATCTTGGGGAGCAGCACCGAGGCTGGCATGGGCGTGGAGAACGCGGCTGCCTGGATGTCCTGAGGGCCCGTGATCACCATTATGATCTGCGGCACCGCCTTTCCGGCGGCTTTGTCGGCGGCCCCGAGACCAATCGGGATGCTGAAAGTAGCCTTGCCGGGTTCTACGACGATGCGGTCGTCGAGATTGAACACCATGCCTTTATGGTCGATCAACAGCACGCTGGACCTGAGCCCGCCACGCGTCACCAGCGTTCCGCTGATCGGCGTACCGTTTGGCACCGATGTCCGATCGAGAACAAGCTGCGGCTTGTCTGATGCGGTCTGCCCGATAAAGCGCAGAAAATTGGTGACTTCGCATTGGCTTGGTTCAATGAGCCGGACGCTGATGTCCGGCTCGACATGGAATTTGGCCTGGAACTCGGCCAGCATGCCTTCGAATGGCTGGACCGATGTTCCAAAGCCTTCGATCGCGGCAGCCTTGTCGGTTGCTGAGGTCATCGTCGCATAGAAACAGTCGCCGCCGCCGAAGTCGCGAACCCATGACACCCGTTGGGCGATGTCGTCGACGGCCGGGGGAATCTCCGGTTTGGGCACGTTCAACGCGACAGCAGGTTGGTCCGGCTGGTTGCTTGTCGGCAAGGCAGGGC
>NZ_RZQP01000319.1:0-5649 GCF_003998165.1 Mesorhizobium sp. M7A.F.Ca.US.007.01.2.1
TTCCAGGCTCGTGCCTGTTCCCAGATCCGGCGAAACAAAGGGAATGCCGCTGTCGCGAAAGTGGGGATGGAAACGGTAGACGGCTTCGACATTGGCCGCTTCCGGGCGTCTGGCAGGCCAGTACATCGAATTGACAGAAACCGAACCGTAGATCCAGCACGAGCTGTCACGGGTGAAAAGCTGGTTCGGCAGCGGCGGCAGCACGAAATCCTGGGGCGCGAGCGTCCTTCCGGTCAGGCCTTTCGGCTCGAAAGGAAGCTCCGCCCGCGCAATGCCCCCGACAAGGTAAGACGAAAGCAGCTGTGACGGCATTTCGTTGAGCCATCCGCGCAGCTCGTCGACCATGTCGAGCCCGATGACGCCGGGATGAACCCGGCGGTCGAGAAGCCAGTCGCGTGCCTTGGTCAGGCTCATTGTCTCAGCCAGGAGCTCCCCGAAGGAATGCACCAGCACGCCGCGTTCGCGCAGCGCATCGACGAAGACATCGTGTTCCTGGCGAGCCCGCTTGACCCACAGCACGTCGTCGAAGAGCAGCGCCTTGCAGTTTTCCGGTGTCAGCCTGCGCAGGCTGAGGTCGGGACGGTGGACCATCACCTCGCGCAGACGGCCGACTTCGGAATGAACACCCAGCTTCGTCATCGAACCAATCCATTCAAAGCGGGCTGACGGCACCGGTCCACATCTCGTAAACGGCGAGGATGGCGACGGCGACAAGGGCTGAGGCTAGTGCTGCTTCGACAGGATGGAACACGCGCTGACTGGTTTCGCGCCGGGCCCAGATGTAGAAGATGATGCCGGGCGCATAGAGGATCGCGCACATGAACAGGTATGCCGGCCCCGCTGCATAGACGAGCCACAGCCCGTAGACCGTTGCCAGCAAGCCCGCAAAAAGCGGACCGGCGCGCTGCTCGCCGCTCTCGTAGCTCTCGCCCGTCAGCGCGAGCTTGGCCGCGTAAGCTCCAGAAAAGATGTAAGGAACCAGGATTGCGGCCGACGCGATGTAAAACAGCGCCTGATAGGTGCTTTGCGCGAAGAGCGTGATCACCAGGAAGGCCTGGACGAGCAGGTTGGTGATCAGGAGCGAGATCGAGGGTACGCCTCGGTCGCTTTCGCCGCCGAAGAATTTCGGCATCGTCCCGTCCTTGGCGGCGACGTGCGGAATTTCGGCCGCAAGCAGTGTCCAGCTCAGGAAGGCGCCGATCACGGACACGACAAGCGCAATGTTGATCAGGATGGCGCCCCAAGGGCCGACAATCGCCTCCAGCACACCGGCCATCGATGGATTCTTCAGTGCGGCGAGTTCGGGCTGGTTGAGGATGCCGAGCGACAGCAGCGACACCAGGGCGTAGAGCGCGAGGCAGGTGAAGAAGCCGAGAACTGTCGCTGTGGCGATGTCCTTGCGGCGCTCTGCACGACCGGAAAAGACGCTGGCGCCTTCGATGCCGATGAACACCCAAAGCGTCACCAGCATGGTGCTTTTCACCTGCGCGGTGATCGAACCGAGACTGACGTTGCCCAGACCGGTAAAGTCCAGCGACCAGACCTGCAGTTTGAAGGCGACGGCCACAACCCCGACGAACAGGACGATCGGAGCGATCTTTGCCACCGTGACGATGAGGTTCACGACAGCGGCCTGCCGGATGCCGGCGAGAACCAGGATGTGGATCAGCCACAGCAGGACCGATGCGCCGAGCACCGCCTGCCAGGTGTTTCCATCGCCGAAGGCTGGAAAGAAATAGGACAGGGCGCTGAACACGATCACCGCGTAGGAAACGTTGCCGACCCAGGCGCTGATCCAGTAGCCCCAGGCGCTGTTGAAGCCGATGAACGGACCGAAGCCTGCCTTGGCATAGGCATAGGGACCCGCGTCGAGTTCGGGCTTGCGGGTCGCAAGCGATTGATAGACGAAAACCAGCGCCAGCATGCCGACCGCGGTGATGGCCCAACCAATCAGGATTGCGAGGGGACCGGCACCTGCTGCCATGTTCTGCGGCAGGCTGAACACGCCGGAGCCGACCATCGAGCCGATCACCAGTGCGGTCAGGGAACCCAGTCGAAGCTTCGTTGGCGTCGCGGTTGCGACTTTCCGAACAGGAATGTTGATATCAGCCGTAGTCATGATGCTCCCCAATTTGAAGGCTCTGATGGGAGGCAACAGACTAGAAATAAGCACTAGCTGCCTTGATACGGGTCAAATCCGTTTGCGAGCGGCAAATGGCAAGTTTGGGATTCCTCGGCGCCCGGAAAAGGCGCTCGCTCATCGAACTCGCACATGTGTCCGATCCACTCGCATGGCTGGCTCTCGCCGCCGCCGAACGAATGGCGGTCGACTTGCGCCCCGGAGATCGTCGAGGGCACGAATTGCTTGGTGCGTTGAACAGATCGTCAGGCTATATCCGTGGGCTCGGCTTTGCGTTTTCGCCCCGTAATCATGGCCCGGACAAGGTTTTCACGATGTCGAAAGCTTGCCAGCGCGACGCCACCCATATGGAAAAGGACCAGCAGGAGCAGACTGTGCGCGGCGAGGCTGTGTGCTGCCTCGACCCATGGCACGCCGAAATAGGCGTCCGTTGTCATCAGCCATCCGGTCAACGCGGTTAATCCCATCGCCCCGATCAACACGATTACCATCGCGCCGCCGGCCGGATTATGGCCGATGTAGCGGGCTTCGCGACCGCTCAGCAATGCTGAGAGGTAGCGCAGCACTGTTGCCGGATTACGCACGAATTGCGAGAAGCGCGCATAGGGGGTGCCCAGAACGCCCCACAGGAGCCGCATCGCGACTAGCCCGGCAGCGGCGTAGCCAGCCCAATGGTGAATGTCCTCCGAGGAATGGGAGGTGAGCCAGGCTGTGACGAAGCTGAGCACCAGCGCCCAGTGGAAACTCCGCACGACCCGGTCCCAGACGCGCACCATCTCTGGAGATGGCTGCGCGTCCGTGGCTATCGAAACGTTCGGATCAATTTTCACCGGCTTCGGCATTGTCGAGCTTTTCAAGGGTCTCGGCATTGTAGGCCAGGTTCACCTTCTTGCCGGCCTTGTCGACCGCATAGACTTCGTAGCAACCCTTCTCGACCTTGATCTGGCGGACGGTGAGGCCTTCGCCGGTCAACTGCGCCTCCAGCGTTGCCTTGGGCTTGAACTGTGATTTCGGGGCGGTGCTGCAGCTGCCGCCAGCGGCGAGCGCCGGTCCTGCAACCATGCCGACGAGAGCGGCGAGAACGAATGTGCGATGATACATGAGGGCTCCATTTGGGAGGTTGGGCGCGAATGTTGCGCCTGCGGTTGAGATTTCGATCGGTCGTGCCAGACAGTGATTTCGCCGTCATTGGTGCGACATAGCCAATTGAACCTGACAACTGGCTGACAGATCTTCGGGCCCCGTTGATGGGCTTGCGCCGATCACTTTGATTTGGCGCAAGGACGGTGGATGAACTCGCGAGCAGGATGACGGTCGGGACGTAGAGCGCTTCTGCTGCCGTTCTGAAGGAGATCGCCATGAAGACCATATCGAGGAGAGCAGCACTCGGGCTTGCTGCCGCAATGCTCATGGCTGGCAGTGCCGGCGTCGTCCAGGCTGCTTCGCTTGTCCAGATTTCTCTGTGGGACAAGGGCGCGAATATGGAGATGCCGATCGGGCTCGCCTATGCGGCGCCCGGACTCGATCTCGCTAAGGCGACCATGGGCATCAAGGCTTCGCCCGGTGCAGTCAAGGCCGGGGAGGTCACATTCAATGTGAAAAATGACTCTAAGGACACTGTCCACGAAATGATCGTGATGTACCTTGCGGAACCCGGCAAGCCGCTTCCTTACCTTGAGGCCGAGAACCGGTCGACGAAGACAAGGCCGGCGACAAGGGCGAGGTGTCGGAACTCGATCCCGGCAAATCAGGCTCCCTGACCGTCGAGCTGAAGGCTGGAAAATATCTGCTTATCTGCAACGTGCCAGGTCACTATGGGGCGGGCATGTGGGCTGAATTCACCGTCGATCCATGAACCAGGGAGCGCCCTGGCCGGAAACCTTCGACTGTCGCCGTTTCGATGCTTGCAGGGGTAGCTAGTCTTGTTGGCGGCGCATCGCATGAAGCGTCTGCTAGCTCGGATCGCTGCGCTATAGCGCTCGTTCGCCGAGCTTGCGCATCTGGCTGATCCACTTCATGCGGGTCGCGTCGCTGGCGCCTGCGACCATGCCAAACAAGGTCTCGCGCACCGGACTGATGCCAACAAAATGCAGGATGCTTCGCTTCATGCCGGCGATGCCGTGTCCGAGGAACCATAGCCGGTAGACAAGGGAAGGCATGCCCATCGTCACCACGACGCGTGCTGAGCGGCCGCGAAGCAGCGTCTTAGTGAAGCCGCCCCTCTCGGGGTAGGCGAAGGCCGTCCCTGGCCGCATGACCTGTTCCAGGAATGCCTTGAGCATTGCCGGCATGGTCCCGAGCCACAGCGGAAAGACGAAGAGGATGTGGTCGGCCCACACGACCGCCTCGACGGCGTCCTTCAGCTCGTCGGGAACCGTACCATGTTCGAACTCCTGCATCGTCCGCAGCATCGGAAAATCAAGCGCTGCCAGATCGACCCGGCGGACGGCGTGCCCCGTTTTTTCCGCGCCCTCGCCATAGGCGTTGGCAAGGCTGCGGCAGAGCCGGTCCGGGGACGGGTCGGGGTGACCGACCACGATCAGGATGCGTCGCGACATGGTCTACTCCGAGCGAGCTTGGCATTGCAGCGTCAAGGTTGCTCGACCCTTGCTACCTGATAGGTGTGCATGGCGCCGTTGCGCTCGATCGACACATACTCACCGGTCACGAACCGTTCGTCGCCGAGATGAAAGCCGATCTCGTCGTCGCGGTCGCCTTCGGCGTAGTCGAAATACCACTGTCCGCCGGGCTTGCGCCTCAGCCGGCCGATCATATCCTGCTGGCCGGTGCGAAAGCGGCGTACACGGCAAGAGGCCCGGTGCGACTTCCATTCCTCGGCATCGATCCGGCCTTCGCCAGTCAATGGAGCCAGAACGTCATAGCCTTCTTCGCGGTCGCCTGCCGGGTGGCCCTTTTCACGCGCGAGCAACAGCCGGACACTGCGGAATTTCGGGGTGAGGTCCTTCAAACTGGTCATGGCGAACTCCTTTCACGGAATCTCATAGAGCGGTGGCCAGACCTGTCCCTTGATCCGCATCAAAGAAGGCTCGAGAACAACACTTCTATCCAGGACCGAGCAAAAGCAGGGCGCAGATACCCATAGTCGCGGCAATCAAAGTTGCTGCGGCCAGCGGTAACCAAAATCTGACCGGACCGGCAAATACTGCAAGCGACAGGCGGCCGATCGCATTTGCTGCCAGCGCCGCGAGCACGGCTTGGCCCACGGTCTCGACGGACACGGAATGCTTAACCAGGCGCAGCGCGCCAAGCACCGAGACATCGACATCGAATGCGCCGGCCAGCGCCGAACTCGCCAGCAGACCGCGCCCACCGAATTGAGCGGCCAGCCCGGCGCTTGCGGTCGCGACGATCGCAAAGAGCAAGGCGAAGAGCAGCAGCGGGCCCAGTTCGAATGGATTGCGCGCGATCGCGCTGCATTCACCGTTCCCGCTGTCGCGAGTGCGCAGCAACGCGCCGCAGACAGCGAAGGCAAGCGCCGCGGCAAACGC
>NZ_RZQP01000031.1:0-39088 GCF_003998165.1 Mesorhizobium sp. M7A.F.Ca.US.007.01.2.1
CGGCACCGACGGCAATCTGCGCATAGCCGCCGAGGCGGTGAAATCCGCCGCGCAGCCGCATCATTTCATGGCGGTGACCAAGGGCGGGCGCAGCGGCATCGCCACGACCACGGGCAATGAGGACTGCCACGTTATCCTGCGCGGCGGCGTTCAGCCGAACTATGACACGGCGAGCGTCGAAGCCGCCGCTGTGGAACTCGCCCGCATCGGCGTTGCGCCCCGTCTGATGATCGATGTCAGCCACGCCAACTCGGCCAAGAAGCCCGAGAACCAGCCCAAGGTGGCGGCAGATGTCGCCGGCCAGGTCGCGGCAGGCGACGAGCGCATCATCGGCCTGATGATCGAGAGCAATCTCGTCGCCGGCCGGCAGGACGTGGTGCCGGGCAAGCCGCTGGTCTATGGCCAGAGCATCACCGATGGCTGCATCGACTGGGCGACCACCGAGACGGTGCTGCACGGCCTTGCCGGCGCCGTCGAGTGGCGCCGCTCGGCACGCCGCGCCATGATCGACAACCGGCAGGGAGCTGCCTGACAGGGCATAGGGAAGTGGGCGGCGGTGACCGGGATTACGCCGCCCTTAATCCTTCCCATGCCGTGAACACCGACACGGCAAAGAGCAGCAGTCCGGCCGCCCGGCCGGCAAAAATGGTCGCCCGCGGATTGGCGATCAGAACGTTGCGGCTGCGGCCGGCCGTGATCGCCAGCCCGCCATAGATCGCAGCCTGCGTCACCACGGTCAGCAGCCCCATGACCGTCGCCTGCATCCAGATCGGACCGTAGTCCGGTTTCAGGAACTGCGGGTAGACGGCAAGCACGAACAGGTATGCCTTCGGGTTGATCAGGCAGGTCACAAACCCCTGGCGAAACGCCTTCCATGCGGAACGGCTGCCGGCAGGCCCCTCCTGACCGACAGTGATGGAACTGCGCATCAGCGTGATGCCTATGAAGGCCATGTAGGCGGCGCCGGCAAGCAGAAGCGGCTTGAACAGGATCGGCACGAAATGCATCAGCAGACCGACGCCGATGGCGCCGTTCAGCGTGTGCACCATGCCGCCGACCATGATGCCGCCGGTCGCGGCGAGACCCCTGTCGCGTCCGCCGGTCAGTGCATTGGCCAGCACGAAGAGCATGTCCATGCCCGGAACGGCGATGATGCCTAACAGCAGAATAAAGAAAAGCCAGAGATTTTCCGCATAGCCCATGTCAGTTGCCTGCCGCCTCGCCCGGCCAAGCCGCAGCGGAACCTGTTGATTTTCAATCCGATAGGCGCTCCTATAGGTCAGCCCAACTGACAATGGTGTGTCAGTTGGGCGCGCAACCTGGGGTAAAAAATGCGCAAGGCCTCACGCCTGTTCGAGATCATCCAGATCCTGCGGCTGGCGCGGCAGCCGGTGACGGCAGCGACGATCGCCGAGCGGCTGGAGGTGACGGTGCGCTCGATCTATCGCGACATCGCAGCGCTGCAGGCGATGCGCGTTCCGATCGAGGGCGGACGCGGCATCGGCTACATCCTGCGTCCCGGCTTCGACCTGCCGCCGCTGATGTTCTCGATCGAGGAGATGGAGGCGATCGTCCTGTCGCTGGCGCTGCTGGAGCGCACCGGCGACAGCGAGCTCAAGCAGGCGGCCAAGCGCGTCAGCGCCAAGATCGCCGGCGCGGTGCCGCCGCCCTTGCGCCAGGTATTCGACGCCAATGCGCTGCATGCGTGGGGGTTCGCCGCGCCTTCGACCGGCGCGATCGACCTTGCGCTGGTGCGACGCGCCATCCGCGACGAGGAGAAGCTCGACCTCTCCTATCGAGACGAAATGGGCCGCGCCTCCGAGCGCCTCATCCGCCCGATCGCGCTGATCTACTACGCCGAAACCGCCAACATCGTCGCCTGGTGCGAGCTGCGCCAGGCGATCCGCAATTTCCGCAGCGACCGGATCGCGGATTGCCAGGCGACCGGGTTACGCTTCAAGGGCGAAGGCGACCGCTTGCGGCAGGTCTGGGTGAATGGATGGGAGACGAACGTCGCTGCCACGGTCGTCTGAGCGGGCTTATATCACCGTACGTCCACCCAGCGCTTTTCCTCGAACGAACGCGCCATCGCATGCACGGTGCGCTCGATCTCCAGCCCTTCGGCAAACTCGATGAGCCGCGCCGGCTTGCCTTCAAGCCGCGTCAGCAGTTCGTGGCACTCGATGATCTTGAGGTCGTTGAAGCCGAGGCCATGGCCTGGCGCCGGCACGAAGAGGTCATAGGGCTTGTGGTGCGGCGCCACCAGGATGGTGCGGTAGCCCTGTTCGGTCGGCCGGTCTGATGTGAGATAGAGCTGGAATTCGTTCGATCGTTCCTGGTCGAACAGGATCGACCCTTTAGAGCCGAATATCTGGACGGCGATGCGGCCCTTGCGGCCCCAGGCCGAGCGGTTGACCAGCAGAGTGCCGGCAATGCCGTTTTCCAGATGCATCAGCACGCTGGCGATGTCGTAGGTCTCGACCGCGCGACGGCCGCCACTGGCCAGCTTGCGATCGGCATAGGGTTTGGCCATGTCGCAGATGACACTGGCGACGCGGCCGAACAGGGCTGAGACCAGCGACAGCGGATGCACGGCGAAATCGTCGAGCGCGCCATAGCCGGAAGCTGCTTCGTGCTTCCAGAAGAACAGCGCCTCCGGGTCGGCCATGAAATCCTCATCCATCTCGATGCGCAGATGGTTGACCTCGCCGATGATCTTCTCGTCGAGCAGCGCGCCGATGTGACGGATGGCCGGGCTCTGGATGTAGTTGTAGCCGAGGGCCGCGACCTTGCCGGACTTTTTCGCCGCAGCCGCCATCGCCTCGGCCTCGGCAAAGCTCGGCGCCATCGGCTTTTCGCACCACAGATGCTTGCCGGCCTGAAGAACCGCGATGGCCATTTCCGGATGGAACTGGTTGGGCGTGGTCAGCGAGACGATGTCGACTTCGGGATCGTTGACGACGGCGCGCCAGTCGCCCGACGCCTTGGCGAAACCGAACTCGCCCGCCTTGCGCCGGGCAAGCTCTTCATTGACCTCGCCGAGATGGACCAGCCGTGGCTTGGCCACGTCGGGAAAGACAGCGCTGACGGCACTCCATGCGATGGCGTGACACTTGCCCATGAAACCCGTACCGATGAGACCGACGCCGACCATTTTCCGTTTCTCCACTGCTTGAAGCGCTGCGTGGATGAATTAGTCCATTTTCTCCTGAAATGGAATGTCTGCCTCATTTTTTATGGTGTTCTTGCGCAGGCTCGCTATGATGAGGCACAGAGGACGCTTCACGCATGAGCCTGGACAGAGCGACGATGGACGAACGGGTACCTCGCGATTTCGAGACGCTGCGCACCACCATCCTGGAGCGGCGCGAAAGCCTGCCGAAGCGCATCGCCCAGATCGCTGCCCATGCGCTCGACAATCCCGACGATATCGCCTTCGGCACCGCCGCCAGCATCGCCGCTTCGGCGGGCGTGCAGCCTTCGACCCTGATCCGATTTGCCCAGCAGCTTGGCTTCGATGGTTTCACCAGCCTGCAGCAGGTGTTTCGCGAACGGCTGCGCGAGCGCAACTCATCCTATGACGAAAGGCTGCAGGCGCTGCGCGTCAAGGCCGAGGGGGGTGCCGGCCACCGGGCGATCTTCGACGGCTTCGTCGCCGCCGCCTCGACCTCGCTCAACGATATCTCGCGCACGCTGGACGAAGCGCATCTGGAAGACGCTATTTCCCTGCTGGCAAAGGCGGAAACCATCTATGTGCTGGCCAAGCGGCGCTCCTATCCGGTGGCGTCCTACATCGCCTATGCACTGGGCAAGCTGAAGATCCGCAACCAGCTGATCGAATCGGCGGCCGGGCTGAATGCCGAGATGATCGGCTTCGCCACGCCGGCGGATGCCGTCATCGCCATCTCCTTCTCGCCCTACGCGCCCGCCACGATCGAGGAGGCGCGCAGCATTTCGGAACAGGGCGTGCCGATCGTCGCCATCACCGACAGCTCGTTTTCGCCGCTCGCCCAGTTCGCCAAGGTCTGGTTCGAGGTTGCCGAGGCCGATTTCGCCGGCTTCCGCTCGCTGTCGGCGACAATGGCGCTGGCCATGGCGCTGACCGTCGGCGTCGGCGAGAAGCGGCGCGATACGGGCCGCAAGCGCAAGGCCTGATCCACCGCCGAAAAGGTACTTTTCACCGAAGGAATGCTCATTCCATATTGACTATGGATTGGAATTATTATTTCATATTCCCGGCGCCACGCTGCCGCTCGCGCGTGTACCCCAACACAACAAGGCCGACGGGAGGTTCCAATGAGCGAAGCCGTGGACGCTGAATACGCGCCGCTCGACGTCATCACCATCGGTCGCGCTTCCGTCGACCTTTACGGCCAGCAGATCGGCTCGCGGCTGGAGGACATCACCTCCTTCGCCAAGTCGGTCGGCGGCTGCCCGGCCAACATCTCGGTCGGCACCGCCAGGCTCGGCCTGCGCTCGGCGCTGCTCACCCGCGTCGGCGACGAGCAGATGGGCCGCTTCATCCGCGAGCAGCTGACGCGTGAAGGCGTCAATGTCGACGGGCTCAAGACCGACAAGGAGCGGCTGACCGCGCTGGTGCTGCTGTCGGTCGAGGACGAAGGCGTCTCGCCGATGATCTTCTATCGCTCGGACTGCGCCGACATGGCGCTGGCGCCGGAAGACATCGATGAGGCCTTCATCGCCTCGGCGCGCTCGATCGTCGTCACCGGCACGCATTTTTCCAGGCCCAACAGCGATGCCGCGCAGCGCAAGGCGATCGGCATCATGAAGGCCAAGGGCGGCAAGGTGGTGTTCGACATCGACTACCGGCCGAACCTGTGGGGCCTCGCCGGCCATGCCGAAGGGTTCGAGCGCTATGTGAAATCGGACCGGGTCTCGGCGCAGCTGAAGACGGTGCTGCCCGACTGCGACCTCATCGTCGGCACCGAGGAAGAGATCATGATCGCGTCGGGCGCCGATGATTGCCTGAGCGCCTTGAAGACAATCCGCTCGCTGTCGTCCGCCACCATCGTCCTGAAGCGCGGCGCGATGGGCTGCATCGTCTATGACGGACCGATCAGCGACGATCTCGAGGACGGCGTCGTCGGCAAGGGGTTTCCGATCGAGATCTACAATGTGCTCGGCGCCGGCGACGCCTTCATGTCGGGCTTCCTGCGCGGCTGGCTGGGCGGCGAAGACCATGCGACGGCGGCGACCTGGGCCAATGCCTGCGGCGCCTTCGCCGTGTCGCGGCTGCTCTGCGCGCCGGAATATCCGACCTTCGAGGAGCTGCGGTTCTTCCTCAAGAACGGCAGCAGGCATCTGGCGTTGCGCAAGGACGAGGCGATCAACCACATCCATTGGGCAACGACGCGCCGGCGCGACATTCCCTCGATGATGGCGCTCGCCTGCGACCACCGCGTGCAGCTCGAGGATGTGGCGGCGAAGGCCGGTGCCGATCCCGCACGCATCCAGGATTTCAAGGTGCTGGCGGTCAAGGCGGCGGCGAAGGTTGCCGCCGGCCGCGACGGCTACGGCATGCTGATCGACGAGAAACACGGCCGCAAGGCGATGTTCGAATTCGCCAGGCATTCCTTCGCCTGGCTCGGGCGGCCGGTGGAACTGCCGGGTTCGCGGCCGCTGCGCTTCGAATTCTCGCAGGACATCGGCTCGCAGCTCACCGAGTGGCCGGTCGACCACTGCATCAAGTGCCTGTGCTTCTATCATCCCGACGATCCGGCCGCGCTCAAGGACGAACAGCAGCAGAAGTTGCGCGCGCTGTTCGAAGGCGCGCGGAAGGTCGGCAGGGAACTTCTCATCGAGATCATTGCCGGCAAGCATGGCAAGCTCGACGACACGACGATCCCGCGCGCGCTGGAAGAACTCTATGCGCTCGGCATCAAGCCGGACTGGTGGAAGCTCGAGCCGCAGGCGTCGAGCGGCGCCTGGGCGAAGATCGAGGCCGTGATCCTGAAGCACGACCCCTGGTGCCGCGGCGTCGTGCTGCTGGGCCTGGAAGCGCCGCAGGACGAGCTGGAAGCGGCGTTCGCCGCCACCGCCAAGGCACCCATCGTCAAGGGCTTCGCCGTCGGCCGCACCATCTTCGTCCACGCCGCCGAACAATGGCTGGCCGGCAGGATGTCGGATGACGAGGCGATCGCCGACATGGCGCAGCGCTTCGAACAGTTGACGGATGCGTGGCTTGCCGCGCGCGGCCGCAAGGCGGCATAAGAAGGCGCGGAATAGGACTGCGGAGGAAAACACCATGAGCAAGACAATCCGCCTGACAATGGCGCAGGCGCTGACCCGCTTCCTGTCGCGCCAGATGACTGAGATCGACGGTAGCAAAGTCCCGATCTTCGGCGGCGTCTGGGCGATCTTCGGCCACGGCAATGTCGCCGGCATCGGCGAGGCGCTCTATCAGGTGCGCGACGAACTGCCGACCTTTCGCGCCCACAACGAACAGGCGATGGCGCATGCGGCAATCGCCTACGCCAAGGCCAATTTCCGCCGCCGCTTCATGGCCGCGACCTCTTCGATCGGCCCCGGCGCGCTCAACATGGTGACGGCGGCGGCGCTCGCCCATGTAAACAGGTTGCCCGTCCTGTTTTTGCCAGGCGATGTCTTCGCCAACCGCATCCCCGACCCGGTGCTGCAGCAGGCCGAGGATTTTTCCGACGGCACGGCGACGGTCAACGACTGCTTCCGTCCGGTTTCGCGCTATTTCGACCGCATCACCCGGCCGGAGCAGATCATTCCTGCGCTGAGCCGCGCCATGCAAGTGCTGACCGATCCGGCCGATTGCGGCCCGGTGACGCTGTCGCTCTGCCAGGACGTCCAGGCCGAGGCCTATGACTATCCCGAGAGTTTTTTCGCGGAGCGGGTCTGGCACCAGCGCCGGCCGCGCCCGGATCGCCAGGAACTGGCGGCCGCGGTCGCCGCGCTCAAGGGTGCAAAAAAGCCGTTGGTGATCGCCGGCGGCGGTGTCCTCTATTCGCAGGCGTCGGACGAACTGGCGAAATTCGCCGAGGGCGCCGGCATTCCTGTCTGCGAGACGCAAGGCGGCAAATCCTCGCTGCCGGACGACCACCCGCTCAACATGGCGGCGGTCGGCGTCACCGGCACTTCTGCCGCCAACCGGCTGGCTGAGGAAGCCGATGTCGTGCTGGCCATCGGCACGCGCCTGCAGGATTTCACCACCGGTTCGTGGGCGCTGTTCAAAAATTCGGGCAAGACCATCATCGGACTCAACGTGCAGCCCTTCGATGCCGGCAAGCACCGCGCCCTGCCGCTGGTGGCCGATGCGGCCGAGGGCCTGGCGGAACTCGGTGCTGCGCTGAAGGACTGGAAGGCGCCGGCAAGCTGGACCGACAATGCGTCCTCCGGCAAGAAGGCCTGGGCGGTCGAGGCGGCCAAGGTGACGGCGTCGACCAATGCCGCCTATCCGTCCGATGCGCAGGTGATCGGCGCGGTGCAGCGCGCCATGGGCTCCGGTGTGACGCTGCTGAATGCCTCCGGCGGGTTGCCGGGCGAATTGCACAAGCTTTGGCAGGCGGGCGCGCCCGGCTCGTACCATGGCGAATACGGCTTCTCGACCATGGGCTACGAGATTGCCGGCGGGCTCGGCGCCAAGATGGCGAAGCCCGGCGAGGAGATCGTCGTCATGATCGGCGACGGCTCCTACCTGATGATGAATTCGGAGATCGCCACCTCGGTGATGCTCGGCCTCAAGCTGACCATCGTGCTGCTCGACAACCGCGGCTATGGCTGCATCAACCGGCTGCAGATGGCGACCGGCGGCGCCAACTTCAACAATCTGCTGAAGGACTCGCGCCACGAGGTTCTGCCCGACATCGACTTCGCCGCGCATGCGGCGAGCATGGGGGCGATTGCCGAGAAAGTGCCGTCGATCGCCGGGCTGGAAAACGCGCTGGCACAGGCCAGGAAGAATACGCGCACCACGGTGCTCGTCATCGACACCGACCCGCTGGTTTCCACCGATGCCGGCGGTCACTGGTGGGATGTGGCGGTGCCGGAAGTGTCAGTGCGGCCGCAGGTCAACGCGGCGCGCAAGGCGTATGACGAAAAGCGGCAGATGCAGACCATCGGCGATTGATAGAGGCGCCGAAGCTCCTCCTTCTCCCCGCCTCTACACGGGGAGAAGATGCCGGCAGGCAGATGAGGGGCGGCGCCAACGAGCAAGAAACTGTTTTAGGACCGGAGTGACGACTTGAAAGCCAAACTGGGCATGTCCCCCATTGCGTGGTGGAACGACGATCTTGCGGAGCTCAGCGATGACGTGTCGCTGGAAGAATGTCTGCGCCAGTCGCGCTCGGCCGGCTTCACCGGCATGGAGATGGGCCGGCGTTTTCCCAATGACCCCGAAATCATGCTGCCGATCCTGAAGGCCGCCGACGTCACGCTGTGCGGCGGCTGGTTCTCGGGCACGCTGGTCGATGGGGAGATGGCCGACAACAAGGATCGCATCCAGCCGATGATCGACCTGTTCAAGGCGGTGAACGCGCCTTGCATCGTCTATGGCGAGGTTGGCCGTTCGATCCAGGGCGACCGCTCGAAGCCGCTGGCGACCAAGCCGAAGCTGTCGGACGACGAGATGAAAGCCTATGCGAAGCGCCTGACCGAATTTGGCGAATGGTGCGCCGAACAGGGCATGCCGCTGTCCTACCACCACCATATGGCGGCGGTGGTCGAGACCGAGCCGGAACTCGATGCCTTCATGCGCTATTCCGGAGCCGGCATTCCGCTGCTGCTCGATGCAGGCCATCTGGCATTCGCCGGCGGCGACGTGCTGCGCGCCATCGACAACCACCATACCCGGATCAGCCATGTGCATGTGAAGGACGTCCGCATGGGGGTGATCGAAAAGCTCGACCGCACGAAGCAGTCCTTCCTCGACGCGGTGGCGCTCGGCGCCTTCACCGTGCCGGGCGACGGTTCGCTGGACTTCGGCGCCATCGTGCAGCGCTTCGCCGACCATGGCTATGAGGGCTGGTTCGTGGTCGAGGCCGAGCAGGACCCGAAGAAGAACCCGCCGCTCAGGATGGCGCAAGTGGGCTACAAGGAATTGATGCGCGTCATGACGGCGGCCGGATACACGGTCGAGACGCAAGGCTTTCCAAATGTCTAGTCTCCCAATGGCTGGTGCGACGGGTTCCCGGCGAGGCCGATTGCTGTAGATTGGCCCGATGAAAGATTCCGAACACCCCTTCTTCCGGCCTTTGTGGCGGCGTGTCGCCGTCGTCGCGGTCTGCGTCATCTGGTCGATCATCGAGTTCGCCACCGGCACGCCGTTCTGGGGCATGATCGCGCTCGGCTTCGCCGGCTACGCCGTCTGGCAGTTTTTTTATCTCTACAAGCCTGCTGACGAGGCGAGGCCTCCGGTCGGGCCCGAGCCGAAGGAGTGACTGATCGCATGCGTCGGCGGTTAGCTTCCAGTGCTTCTAACTTCGTCATCCTAGGGTCTCCGCGACGGAGTTTCGCTCCTGCTACGCCCTAGGGTGACGAAGTTGAGAGGCTTCGGCCGATCTCGAAGATTTGCGATAGGAGAGACAAAAATGTCGAAGCTGCTCGTCAAAGCCGACAAGGGCCACGGTCGCGTCGCCCATGTGACGCCGAAAAGCGCCGGCTGGACCTATGTCGGTTTCGACCTGCATCGGCTGAAGCCGGGCGAGAGCGCCTCCGGCAAGACGGAGGATCGCGAAGTCTGCCTGGTGTTCGTCACCGGCAAGGGCAAGGCTTCAGCCGGCGGCAAGGAGCTCGGCCTGCTCGGCGAGCGCATGTCGCCCTTCGAGGGCAAGCCGTGGTCGGTCTACGTGCCTGAGGGTTCGGACTGGTCGGTGACCGCGGACACCGAACTGGAACTCGCGGTCTGCTCGGCGCCGGGCCTTGGCGGCCGCCTGCCGGTTCGCGTCATCGGACCGGACGATCTCGGCCAGGAGGTGCGCGGCAAGGGCACCAACACGCGCTATGTCACCAACATATTGCCGGAGGGCAAGCCGGCCGATTCGCTGCTGGTGGTCGAGGTCATCACGCCCGGGGGGCATACGTCGAGCTATCCGCCGCACAAGCACGACCAGGACAATCTGCCCGCTGAATCCTACCTCGAGGAAACTTACTATCACCGCCTCAACCCGCCGCAGGGCTTTGCCTTCCAGCGCGTCTACACCGACGCCGACAAGAACGGCCATCGCGCGCTCGACGAAGCAATGGCGATCGAGGATGGCGATGTCGTGCTGGTACCCAGGGGTTATCACCCCTGCGCCGCCTGCCATGGCTACGACCTCTATTATCTCAACGTCATGGCAGGACCGAAGCGGACGTGGAAGTTCCACAATGCGCCCGAGCATGAATGGCTGATGAAGGCCTGATCGGTCGCTGCGTGAGCACTCGCCCCCTGGTCCAGCACGAAAAAATCGTCGGCTAATGACCCCGCCGCGGCGTTTTGTTACCTGAAAGCCAGCAAGGCTTCGTCAATTCGTCATGGAAATCACCTATGGCAGCGAAGCTGACAAGGACTTTCCATGCGCTACGCCCTCTATTTCACTCCCCGGCAGGACGAGCCACTGGCGCGGATTGCCGCCGACTGGCTGGGCCGCGACCCGTTTGGCGCCGCCACGAGGCCGGTCGAAGCGGTGGCCGACCTGTCGGCGGCGGAAGTGGCTTTCCACACCGCTTCGGCGCGCCGCTATGGTTTCCATGCGACGCTGAAAGCACCGTTCCGCCTGGCTGCCAACGAGACGGAAGTCTCGCTGCGCGCCGCGCTCGACCATTTTGCCGAGGTGACGCCGGTGGTGACCATTCCCCGTCTCGTGGTCAGCCAGATCGACGGCTTCTTCGCACTGGTGCCGGAAGGGCCAGTGCCTGCGCTCAACCGGTTCGCCGATGACGTGGTGCGCGACTTCGACCGGTTTCGCGCACCGCTGAGCGAGGCGGAAATCGAGCGGCGCAGCCCGGATTCGCTGAAGCCGGCCGAGTTCCGCAATCTCTGCCAATGGGGCTACCCCTATGTCTTCGAAACCTTTCGCTTCCACATGACGCTCTCCGGCCGGGCGGGGTCACAGGAGAGCCCGCGTTTGCGCGCAGCGATCGACAGCCTGTTCGCGGAAGTGCTGCAACAGAAGGTGCTGGTGGATGCGCTGACCTTATTTGTCGAAACCGAACCGGGTGCGCCGTTCATGGTGCTCTCGCATCACGCGCTCGGGCGCCGCCCGGCCAGAAAAACCGCCTGAAGGACTGCCTGAAATGACCGCCGAGACTGTTCTCCACAATGCCCGCATCGTGCTTGCCGACGAGATCGTCGAAGGTTCGCTGGTGCTGCGCGACGGCTTTATCGCCGGCATCGAAGCCGGCGCAAGCTCTGGTTCTAGTCGCACCGGCGAGGATATGGGCGGCGACTATATTATTCCCGGGCTGGTCGAGTTGCACACCGACCATCTCGAAGGCCATTACGCGCCGCGGCCCAAGGTGCGCTGGAATCCGATCGCCGCCGTGCTCGCCCATGACGCGCAGGTGGCAACCGCCGGCATCACCACCGTGCTGGACGCCTTGCGCGTCGGCATGGACGAAGACGCCGACCTGACATCGGCCGACATCCGCAAGCTGGCCGACGCGATCGAGGACAGTGTGAAGCAGGACCGTCTGCGCGCCGACCATTTCATCCACCTGCGCTGCGAGGTTTCGGCTCCGGACTGCCTCAGGGCTTTCGCCAATTTCGACGGCGACGAGCGGGTTAAGCTGGCATCGCTGATGGATCATGCGCCAGGCCAGCGCCAGTTCGTCAATCTCGAAACCTATGCCTACTATTACCAGCGCAAGCTGAAGCTGACCGATCGCGACTTCAAGGTGTTCTGCGAAAAACGGATGGCCGAATCGGCGCGCAATTCGGCGCCGAACCGGGCGGTGATCGCCGCCGCCTGCCAGGAGCGCGGCATCGTGCTGGCCAGCCACGACGACGCCACATCGGGCCATGTCGACGAAGCGATCGAGCAGGGCGTGCGGGTCGCCGAATTCCCGACCACGGAAGAGGCCGCCAGGGCCTCGAAAGAGGCCGGGATGGGTGTGCTGATGGGCGCGCCAAACGTTATGCGCGGCGCCTCGCATTCGGGCAATGTCTCGGCCCGTACGCTGGCCAGCGACGGCCTGCTCGACATCCTGTCGTCCGACTACATTCCCTTCAGCCTGATCCAGTCGGCGTTCTTCCTCGGCGATGTCGTCGAAGGCATTTCCCTGCCGCAGGCCGTCGCCATGGTGTCGAAGAACCCGGCCGATGCGGTTGGCCTGACCGACCGCGGCGTCATCGAGCAGGGCCGCCGCGCCGATCTGGTGCGGGTGCGCGTCGACGACCATGTTCCGGTCGTGCGCACCGTGTGGCGGCAGGGACGCCGGGTGGCATGATGGTGTCGGCACTGATCGAGCGGGAACTTTCGGCCGAGACGTTTCCGATCCGCGATGGCGTTTTCGTCGCCGTCGTCGGCCCAAGCGGCGCCGGCAAGGACACGGTGATCGGCTACGCCCGCAACCATTTTGCCGACGAAACGCGGCTGGAGTTCGTCCGCCGGGTCATCACCAGGCCGAGCGATGCCGCAAGCGAGGATCACGACACGCTGGCCGACGCTGCCTTCGCCGAAGCCGAAGCCGATGGCGCCTTCGCCATTTCCTGGGAAGCACACGGCTTGCGCTACGGCATCCCCGCCGATGTCGACTGGTCTGTCGCCAATGGCCGTGTCGCTGTCGCCAATGTGTCGCGCGCGATCATCCCCTCCTTGCGCGAACGCTATGCCAACCTGGCCGTCGTCGAGATCACTGCCTCGCCTGAAGTGCTGGCCGAGCGTCTGGCGATGCGCGGCCGCGAGTCCCGCGGCGAAGTGCTGGCGCGGCTGGCACGCAGCGCCAATGTCACTCTGTCCGGGCCCGGCGTCACCTCGATCGACAACAGCGGCCCGCGCGAAGCCGCCGGCGAACGCTTCGCCGAGGTGCTGCGCAAGGCGATGGCCTTTTCCGACATGTCGGGCCTGATCTAGGCTAGCTATTCCGCAGCCTGGCCCGCCACGCCCTTGCGGGTGGCGTCGACCATCAGCCGCCGTTCCCGGAACACGCCCCATTGCTGGTCGACCAGCACGCCGATGAGGATGACGCCGCCCATCACCGCGAAGTTGAGCGAGGACGGGATGCCGAGCAGGTTGACGAGATTCTGCAGCTCCTGCAGCAGCACCGTGCCGAGGATGACGCCGATCAGCGAGCCTTCGCCGCCGCGCAACGAGAAGCCGCCGAGCACGGCGGCGGCGATGGCGTAGAGCTCGTAGAACTGGCCGTGGCTGGCCGGCGAGATCGAGCGCGTGTACATGGCGAAATAGATCGCCGACAGCGCCGTCAGCACACCGCAGATGACATAGGCGGCGATGACGACACGGCCGGTGCGGATGCCCGAATATTTCGCCGCCTCCTCGTTCTTGCCGATGGCGTAGAGATAGCGGCCGAACACCGAGCGATGCAGCACCACCCACATGACGATCGAAATAACGATCAGCGCGATGAAACTGTTCGGCACGCCATAGGAGCGTCCGGCCGTCAGGAATTCGAGCTCGGGAAAATTCTGGCCGAACGCAAAACCCGCCGTGCCGTCGGCGGTGTAGAAGCGGGCGACACCGCGGTAGATCAACAGGCCGCACAAAGTGACGACGAAAGGCTGCAGCTTGAGCCTTGTGATCAGCCAGCCATGCACCAGGCCTATGATGGCGCCGAGGAACAGGATCAGCACGAAGGCCAGCGGCCAGCCCACCTCGCGCACGGCGATGAAGTCGATGAACAGCGTTCCAAGCAGCGCGACCACCGAGCCGACCGACAATTCGATGCCGCCGGTGATGATGACGAAGGCCTGGCCGATCGACAGGATGCCGAACAGGCCGATCAGGTTCGAGGTGTTGGCGAGGTTGATCGGCAGCAGGAAGCGCGGATTGATGATCGCCACGATCGCCCCGACCACCAGGATCAGGATCAGCAGGCCGAGATCTTTCTTGCTCATCGTCTTCTCCCCAATGCCTGAGCAGATCGCGCTTGCGCGACCCCGGCAAAACTACTTCGGCTGCTTGCCCACCGCCAGTAGCAGCACGTTTTCCTGGCTGAACCGGTCCTTGTCGAGAATGCCGGAGATCTGGCCCTCATGCATGACGGCGATGCGGTCGGACACGCCGATCACCTCTTCCATGTCCGACGAGATCATCAGCACGGCGACGCCGGCATCGGCCAATGCGCGCATCAGGCCGTAGATTTCCGCCTTGGCGCCGATGTCGATGCCGCGCGTCGGCTCGTCGAGGATCATCACCTTGGGGTTCATGGCCAGCCACTTGCCGAGCACGACCTTCTGCTGATTGCCGCCCGACAGCGTGCCGGTGCGCGTCTGCACCGAAGGCGCCTTGATGCCGAGATTTTTCTTCTGCTTCTCGGCGGTGGAGGTCTCGGCGCTTGAGGACACCAGGGAGCGGCGCGCATGCGCGGGCAGATTGGGCAGCGAAATGTTCTGAGCGATCGACAGGTCGAGCAGGATACCGGTCAGCTTGCGGTCTTCCGGCACCAGGAAGATGCCGTGCGCGACGGCGTCGGCCGCGGAAGCCAGCGCAAGCAGCTTGCCGTCGAGTTCCAGCGCGCCGCCGAGCTTCGAATCGATGCCGAAGAACACCCGCGCCAGCTCGGTGCGGCCGGAACCGACAAGACCGGCGAGGCCGAGAATTTCGCCGCGCCTGACGTCGAGATCGACCGGGCGGCCGGGATAGGCAGGGGTGCGGATGGCCTTGGCCGCAAGTGCTACGGCGCCGGGCGCACGCGCCGCTTCCGAGGCCTTTTCGCGCTCCTTCAGCATGCGGCCGATCATCAGCTTGACCATCTGGTCGTGGCCGATATCGCTCTTCGGCAAGGTGCCGGCCAGCATGCCGTCGCGCAGCACCACGACGCGGTCGGCGACGCGCTCGACCTCGTGCAGGCGGTGCGAGATGAAGATGACGCTGATGCCGTCGGCCTTCAGCGCCTTGATGACGTCGAGCAATTTGTCGGTCTCGGCGAGCGGCAGGCTCGATGTCGGCTCGTCGAGGATGACCAGACGCGCCTCGATCGACAGCGCCTTGGCGATCTCGACCATCTGCTGCTGCGCCAGCGACAGGGTCGCGACCGGCGTGTCGGCGGAAAAATTGGCGCCGACGCGCTTCAAAAGCGGCGCCACCATGGTGCGCAGCTTTGCGCGGTCGACGAGCTTGAGCGGCCCGGCGCGCAAAGGTTCGCGGCCGAAGAAGATGTTGGCGGCGACGTCCAGATTTTCGAACAAATTGAGTTCCTGGTGGACGAAGGCGATGCCCGATCCCAGGCTGGCTTCGACGGAGAGCCTGTCATGCGCGGTGCCGTCGACGGTGATCGTGCCGCTGTCGGGCCTGGTGACGCCGCCGAGGATCTTCATCAACGTCGATTTGCCGGCGCCGTTTTCGCCGACAAGGCCGATGACCTCGCCCGGCCTGACCTCCATGGAGAAGCCGTCGAGCGCGACGACGCCCGGATAGGTCTTGCGCACGTTCTCAAGGCTGAGGAACGGGGCGGTCACGGATGCAGCAATGGATGTGTCGGAATAATTCATCATGCCTGACAGCGATTGGCGGGCCAATTCTGAGCATGATCTTTTCCGAGAACCGGCTTCCACTTTTCGGGATCATGCTCTTGGCTTTTGGCAGACTGACGATCCTCGCGGTGTTCGTCAATGCGAGCAGCCGGCCCAAGCGACGTTGAGCCGGCTGAACTGCTTCAAGTCTTAGTTTCCGGCCATCGCCTTCAGATTGGCGGCGTAGGCGTCGACGTCATCCTTGCCGATGATCTTGGTCGGGATGATGATGAGGTTGCCTTCCGGGATGCCCGACTTGTCGCCCTTGAGATAGGCAGCCATCAGCTTCATGCCCTGATAGGCCCATTCGAAGGGCTGCTGCACGACGGTGGCGGCAATGGTGCCTTCCTTGACGCCGCCCAGCGTGATCGGATCGTCATCGAAGCCGACGACGGTGATCGAGCCGAGCTTGCCGGCATCGCGCAGCGCTTCATAGATGCGCGGCGTGTTGTAGGAGTAGAAGCCGACCATGCAGGTGACGTCGGGGCTGGCGACCAGCGCGTCCTCGACGTTCTTCTTGGCGCGCGCCTGGTCGATGTCGTCGCCGCGCACGTCGATCAGCTCGATCTTGGTGCCGGCCAGGCCATCCTTCATGCCCTGGATGCGCTCCTTGGCATTGTCGGCGCCGAGCAGGCCGACGAAGCCGAGGCATTTGCCGCCATTGGGCATCGCCTTCTTGGCGATTTCGGCCGCCTGCTTGCCGGCATCGACGTTGGACGAGCCGATATAGGCGACGCGCTTGGTCTGCGGGGCGTCCGAGTCGGTGGTGAACAGCGCGGTTTCCGAAGCGATCTTGTTCAACCCATCGGTCGAGGTCTTGGGATCGACGGCCGAGACCATGATGCCCTTGACGCCGGCGGTCACCAGATCGTCCATCAGCCGCTGCTGGATGGCGACCGAGGACTGTTCGGGATATTTGAGCTCGAGCGTATAGTCGGGCAGTTCGCCCTGCGCCTTCTTGACGCCGGCTTCGGCGGCCTTCCAGAAATCGGAAGCGCCGTTGACGACGAAGGCCAGCGTCGGCTTGTCGTCGGCGCGCGCGATTGCCGTGGCCGACAGGCCAAGCAGCAGCGCGGTCGCGGCTACGGATGCATTGCGTATCAAGGATTTCATGTTCAACCTCCCGTTTGGCTCAGTCGTTGGACCGGCCGATCTTGCACTGACCTGATTTGCCGTTTGCAGCGTGGACGCCCTCCTCCTCAAAGGGGTTCCCGGCACCGAAAGAATGGCGTCGTTCCAGCCACGACAGCGACCTTAGAGACTCATCCTTCATTCGTAAATAGTCCGATTTGTCTGACATATCACATATCCGAGACAAGGCTTGCGGAGATAGGATCCGCTCGCCACCGGGCCATTTTTCGTACTCTCCCGTCGCCCCGGACGTGACCGGCCGGATGCGACGATTGACGGTACAGCGCATTTTTGTATTAGTAAACAGTATTAGTTCCGAGCCAATGCCAGCGGTTTCGCGGTGTGCCCGCCGGCGTGCCGCCCTCACCGCTGGGCAGCCGCCCAGGCCTTTTGTTAATTGAGCTTTCGCTTGTATGGAGATGCGTGGCGGATGGACCTCCGGCATACTAATAGTTATAAACGAGCTTGACGTTATTCCGATAAATCGACGGCGTCACGCCACCTTGCCGGCCTGACCGGCCAGCCAGACTGGGATTTGCCATGAGCGAGACGACGGATCGGGCCAGCGACACAGCGAGGCGGCGCAAGGCGCCGGCCAAGGGCGCCAAGGGCCGCGTCACCATGATCGATATCGCCAGGGCCGCCGGCTGCTCGCAGGCGACCGTGTCCTTCGTGCTCAACAATTCGCCAGGGATCAAGCTGTCGCAGCAGACCCGCGAACGGGTGATCGAGGCCGCACGGACGCTTGGCTACACCGCGCCCGCTTTCGAGGCGCTTCACCCGGCATTGCCTGCCTTCGAGGGGCCCGCCTTCGAAGGGCTGGACGGGGTGATCGGCTTTGCCGTCGACCAGCTCGCCACCAGCCCCGAAGCCGTGGTCGCCATCGAGGGCGCGCGCCAGGCCTCGTGGAATGCCGGCAACGTGCTTCTGGTGGCGCAGACGCTGGGCGATTCCGTCATGGAGCCGCGCGCTATTTCAGCGCTGACCAAGCGGGGCATTTCGGCGCTGATCTACATGACCATCTTCACCCGCGAGATCACAGCGCCCGACTATCTCTACGGCCTCGACATCCCGGTGATCCTGCTCAACTGCTACACGGCGGACTACGCCTTCCCGTCCGTGGTGCCGAGCGAGATCGCCGGCGGCCAGAGCTCGACCCGCCATTTGATCAGCCACGGCCACCGCCGCATCGCCACCATCACCGGCGAGCCGTGGATGCAGGCGGCACAGGACCGGCTGAAGGGCTACCGCCGCGCGCTCGCCACGGCCGACATCCCGTTCGATCCCGAGCTGGTGGTCGAGGGCGACTGGTCGGCCAGCGCCGGCTATGCCGCCACCGTCAAGCTGCTGGCGCTCAGGGATAAGCCCACCGCCATCTTCTGCCAGAACGACCGCACCGCGATCGGCTGCTACGAAGCGCTGAAGGAAGCCGGCCTGCACATTCCGCAGGACATCTCCGTGGTCGGCTACGACGACGAGGAAATCGCCAGGCATCTGTTCCCGCCGCTGACGACCTCGATCCTGCCGCACATGGCGATGGGCCAATGGGCGATCGAACAGCTGGAAGCGCCGGCGGCGCCTGGACGGGGGCGGTATCCGATCACGAAGCTGGAGTGTCCGCTGGTGGAGCGGGAGAGTGTACGGGGGGTGGTAGGGTAACGCGACTCGGCGGGCCCGCGCTGGCTTACCTTCGACCGTTAGGGAAACCTGACCAGTGGGACGAAGAGCTGATGGCTGCAATGCAGACGATTCTTGCGCGGAAGGGGGTCAAGGTCGAAGTCTGAGACATTCATTCCCATTGGTGCAACAGACCGGCACGGTTGCGAATTTGGGGTTGGACACGCCGTGCCGGCCAGTGCTGGACACCCCAGCCCGATTACGCTACCGGCACAACAGGAATCCAGCAATTAAGCCTGATGGTCTAGATCGCGAGTGCAGAGCCTGTTCTCGCGCTTCAGGGAGCCCTTTTACCACGGGCATTACTTCTCCTCCGGGCAGTCCAGCAGCTTCGCATGGCGATGCATTTCTTCGCACCCGTCCGACAAGGCGGGCTTGAACCATTCCGCTTTGTCTTTCTTCAGGCCTTCGGCACTGGTCCGCTAACCTTGCCCTGCACGCGGTCCCACAGGCAGTTGCGTCTGCCGAACTTGAAATTGAGGTTGACGGTGCCGACTTGCGGAATCGGCTGTCGTTTCCTGGAGAAAGCAAAAAGCCCGCCACCTTTCGGCAGCGGGCTTTCCAAAACTGTAACTCTCTTGGTTAATCGATAATCCCGGATGAGCTGGGCGAAGCCGTCACTGACGACAGTCGCTCACGCTTCGTGAAAACGGGCTTCTGATAGATTTTCTTCATCGACATTCCCCTTTGCCAATAATGTGTCACTCTTTGCCTTCCGCCGGGCAGCGTGTCAATCGCGCACGGCGGTATGCCGATGGCCATCACCGCCTCCACGGAAGGGACGCTGATGGCATAACTTGCCCATCGTTTTCGGGTGATTAACAAAAAGGGCAATTATATAACTGACAACCCCGCTCTTATTGGCGCTGGTTGTCAGGAAAGATCTGCCTGCGCCTTGCCCTTGCCGATAACCTTTGCTTGCCTACTGTCCCGACCATGAGAGGAGGCAAACATGGAACGGCTTTACCCGGTAGCTCTCGTGACGCTGTTTTGTAGCTTGATGATATTCGGAATGGCGGTGACGGTCGCGAGAACCCACAAGAAGACTGGCATACTGGCGCCCGCAATGACCGGCGACCCGCTCCTTGAACGAACCATCCGGGCACATGCCAACGCGGTGGAATGGTTTCCTATCTTTATGCCGTCGATGTGGCTGTTCGCGATCTACTGGAATGCCGCGTGGGCTTCCGGCCTTGGGCTGCTCTGGATGATAGGTCGGATTGCATATTTCGTAGGGTATCGCACCGCGCCCTTGAAGCGCTATCCCGGCTTCTTCGTCCAGTCGATTGCAGCCTTCGCGCTGCTTTTTGGCGCTCTGGGCCGGATCATCTATCTGATGCTCTAGGCGCTCCCCAGCCGCGGGAGAACGGCACGGTACCTCATAAGCGGAGATAGGGCGCACTCCCTCCGATCGGTGTCGGGTCGGTAATATTGCTGGACGCGTTCGAGGGGCGCCAAATGCTCATCGCCTCCTATTACATGTGGTTCGACGGCCGGCCGGCAGCCGAGCAATGAGGGGTGTACCTTCTTCACGACGCAGGTGGCCCATTCGCGGGCTCGCGACACCCTCGCCGCCGAACGCTGGCGGTTGCCCTGGCTGGCGGTTGAGAAGAATTATGCCTTTGAAGGGCTGAAGGGCCGCGTGAGCCTGCTCGACCGCAAAGCTGCCAACGACAAACGCAGTGCCCCGAAACGGACCTACATGGAACTGGCGCACCCGAAGAGATTCGAACTCCTGACCCCCAGATTCGTAGTCTGGTGCTCTATCCAGCTGAGCTACGGGCGCGCAACAGGCCATGCTTTCCATGACCCCGCGATCCGATCGTGAACGACCGGTCGCGACGAGACGTGTTCCCTAGCGACTGAATTTCCGAAAAGCAAGCCGATCCGGCAAAAGTTTTGTCGCAGGCGTGTCATCCGGCAATGACCGCTCGCTTCTCGGCGCCTCAAAACAACCAAAGCGCATCGTGTCTGGGTGGTTCAGACGATGCGCTTTCCATGCATGCCGGCCTCTCAGGGCAAAAGGCCGTTTCGCGGGCGACATGTTTCTGGAAGGAAGGGGTGAGACCGAAAAGCTAGGTGTTGCCAAGCGGAAACCGGTCAAGAACCTCAGGCCGGGCGGCGCAGGCCGTTGCGGGCCTGGTCGAGCCGGACCGGCTGGTCGGGGATGGTGACGGCGAATGTGGTGCGCCCGCCAATGCTCTCGACCAGCTCGACCGTGCCGCCATGCGCGCGGATCAGTTCGTGCGCGATCGCCAGGCCAAGGCCGGTGCCGCCGCTGCGCGCCGAGCCGCGAAAGGCCGCGAACAGGTTTTCGCGCGCCTTGGGCGGCAGGCCGGGGCCGGTGTCGCTGACGGCGATGCGGCTGACGCTGCCCAGGCGCACGGCCGACACCGCCAGGCGGCGCACCAGGGCGCTTTCACTGTCGGCCGCCATCGCCTGCACGGAATTCCGGCACAGATTGGTCAGCACCCTGAACAACTGGTCGGAATCGGCATCGACCTCGAAGGCCGGCTCAACCGAATTGACGAACTCGATGCCTTGCTCGATGTCCAGCAGGCCGTGCACGTCCTCGACCAGTTGCCGCAGCCTCAGGCGTCGGCGCGCCGGCGGCGGCTCCTGCGTGCGGCCGTAGTGAAGCACGCCTTCGGAATAAGACACGGCGCGGTCGAGCGCGCGCAGCAGTTTCGGCGCGAAGGCCTGCACCGTCGGATCCTTGACCTGACGCAAGCGGTCCGACATCAGCTGCGCCGAAGCCAGGATGTTGCGCATGTCATGGTTGATCTTGGAAACCGCTAGGCCGAGATCGGCAAGATGCTTCTGCTCGGAGAGCATTTTTTGCAGCCGTTCCTGCATCTGCGACAGCTCGCGCTCGGCAACGCCGATCTCGTCGGCGCGGGCAGCCGGATGGATGATCCGCCCGGGATCGTCAGGGGCTTCGGAGAAAGACAGCATCGAGCGCGTCATCGTCCGGATCGGCCCGATCATGATCAGGTCGATGGCGGCGTAGACCAGCATGGCGGTGAACAGCGAGATCAGCAGCGAGACGAAGGCGACGTTGCGCGAATAGCGCAGCATTGCGTTGCGCAGGCTGTTGTCGGGCATGATCAGCTCGAACTCCTTGTCGGATTCGCCGACCGGACCGAAGACGCGCAGCATACGGTCGCCGCCGAAAAACAGCGTGTCGAGCGCGCCGGTCATGCCCTTGATCATGCCGATCGAGGCGATATCGATGTGTTCGTCGACCTTCGGCGGCATTTCGGCCACCACCAGCAGCCGCGAGACGCCGCCGTCGCGCACCGCGATCGCCTTGGCGCCGATCGCCATCAGCACGTCGTTCTGCGCCGTGCGCGACAGCGAGGTGGGTTCACCCTGCACCAGTACGATCGACACCGCCGCCGCCGTGCTCAGCCGCTCCTTCAGCCAGTTCAGCCGGTAGCTGGCGATCCAGGGCAGGAAGATCAGCACTTCGGCCAGCAGCACGAAGACGATGGTCAGCAGCAGCAGCTTGGTCGACAGGCCGCGCGACAGCGGAACCGTGCGCACGCTGGCTGGCGCCTCGGTGGACCCCGCCGTGCCGATCCCTTCCTGTGCCTGTATGGTTTCGCTCATGCGGCTAATGTCTTCACGATCACTTGATCAACGCAGATTAGGCGATTACGGCTTTTTTGCCAATTTCATCCTTGGTCGCAAACATAAACCGGCCTGAATGGCGAAGCTTTCGGCCCGACGACTCCGGATTGACTTCCAAAAGCCTTCTTTCTATAAGCCCGCACACGCTCGGGCCATTCGTCCCGGCGCGGTTTCGATCGCGCCAAAGCCGGCCCGGCAAAGCTCCTGTTACACAGTGACAGAATCAAGAAGGGCCGCACCCCGCGGTATTAAAACAAATGAAGCGTACCTACCAACCGTCCAAACTCGTCCGCAAACGTCGGCACGGCTTTCGTGCCCGCATGGCCACCAAGGGTGGTCGCGGCGTCGTCGCAGCTCGCCGCAACCGCGGTCGCAAGCGGCTCAGCGCCTGAACGGAAGACGAGATCGTTGCCCGCATCCGGCAAGCCAGTGGGACCAAATCCCAAGCGGCTTCTGAAGCGCGCGGAATTCCTGGCTGTCCGTCGTGGTGAAAAACGACGCGGGCGGCTTTTTCTCGTCGAAGTTCTCGACCGCGGCGACGGCCTGTCGCCGCGCGTCGGCTACACCGTCACCAAGAAGGTCGGCAATGCGGTTGTCCGCAACCGCGTCCGGCGGCGGCTGCGAGAAGCCGTCCGTACGCATGCGGCAAGTGACATGGCGCCTGGCAATGACTATGTCATCGTCGGGCGCGAAGACGTGCTTACCACTCCGTTCGGCCAGTTGAAGGCCGAACTCTCCCGCCGACTGCGCGGAACACGATAGGCCAAGGGCTTTCGATGGAAAACAACCGGAACTTCTTCATCACCATCGCGCTGTCGGTGCTGATCCTGGCGGTATGGCAATATTTTTATGTGTTGCCGCGCAGCGAAGCGCAGCGCGAGGCCGCCCGCGTCGAACAGCAGCGCGTCGAGGAGCAGAAGAAGGCCGCCGGCACCAATCCCGGTACCGACACCGGAACGCCCGCCGCCCCTGGCGCCATTCCAAACGCACCCGGCACCGATGCCGTGACGCCGGCCGGCCGCGAACAGGCGCTCGCCACGACGACCCGCGCGAAGATCGACACGCCGAGCCTCGAGGGTTCGATCAACCTGACCGGTGCCCGTCTCGACGACCTCAAGCTCAAGCACTACACCGAGACGGTCGACAAGAACTCGCCCGAGATCAGCCTGCTCAACCCGGCGGCACTGCCCAATGGCTACTATGCCGAGATCGGCTTCGTCGGCAACGACAAGACCGGCGCGGTGCCCGGTCCCGAAACAGTGTGGGCTGTCGATGGCAATGCGACACTGACGCCGACGACCCCGGTCACGCTGACCTATTCGAACGACAAGGGCCTGACCTTCAAGCGCACCTTTTCCGTCGACACCAACTACATGTTCACGGTGTCCGACACGGTGCAGAATGCCGGCACGGCCGCCGTCTCGCTGTCCAATTACGGCCGCGTCACCCGCTTCGACAAGCCGCTCGTTGCAAGCACCTATGTGCTGCATGAGGGCCTGATCGGCTTCACCGGCACGGAAGGCCTGCAGGAACACAAATACGCGTCCATCGAGAAGGACAAGCAGTTCACGCCGGGCAAGTCGACCGACGGCTGGCTCGGCATCACCGACAAATACTGGGCGGTGACGCTGGTGCCGACCGAGAAGCAGCCGTTCCAGCCGCGCTATGCCTATTTCGAGGACGGCCGCCATCGCTACCAGTCCGACTTCCTCACCGACCCGATCACCGTCGATGCCGGCCAGTCGGCGACGGTGGAGAGCGAGATCTTCGCGGGCGCCAAGGAAGTCGGGAAGATCAACGCCTATGCGGAAGACCGTCATATCAAGCGGTTCGACCTTTTGATCGACTGGGGCTGGTTCCACTTCATCACCAAGCCGATGTTCTGGCTGATCGACACGCTCTACAAATTCTTCGGCAATTTCGGCCTGGCCATTCTCGCCACCACCGTCATCGTCAAGGCCATCTTCTATCCGCTCGCCAACAAGTCGTACGCGTCGATGGCGAACATGAAGAAGGTGCAGCCGAAAATGCTCGAGATCCGCGAGAAATACGCGGACGACAAGATGAAGCAGCAGCAGGCGATGATGGAGCTGTACAAGACCGAGAAGATCAACCCGCTTGCCGGCTGCTGGCCGGTGGCGCTGCAAATCCCGGTCTTCTTCTCGCTCTACAAGGTGCTCTACATCACCATCGAAATGCGGCACGCGCCGTTCTTCGGCTGGATCCAGGATCTGGCCGCGCCCGATCCGACGTCGCTGTTCAACCTGTTCGGCCTGATCCCGGTCACCCTGCCGCACATGCTGATGATCGGCGTCTGGCCGCTGATCATGGGCGTCACCATGTTCCTGCAGATGCGCATGAACCCGACGCCGCCGGATCCGACGCAGGCTGCGATCTTCACCTGGATGCCTGTCATCTTCACCTTCATGATGGCGGGTTTCCCGGCCGGCCTGGTCATCTACTGGGCCTGGAACAACACGCTGTCGATCCTCCAGCAGGGCATCATCATGAAGCGCCAGGGCGCCAAGATCGAGCTGTGGGACAATCTGGTCGCGCTGTTCCGAAAGAAACCATCACCGGCCGAATAGAATGCGCAGCGCTTTCTCCAGCCTTCAAAGCCCCGCCTCGCGCGGGGCTTTTCGTTTAAGCAGCTCCGGCATCACGTTCCCGTGATCGGCGAAACTTGCGCCCCCTCGGCGGCGTGACTGCCTGTGCGTTTCCAAAGGCTATCAATTCCGATCAGCCCTCACACGGAGGAAGACCACATGCGCTTGCCGTCATTCAGGATCATCGCCCTTTCCGCACTCGTCGCCGGCGTGGCGATTGCCGCGCCCGCCTATGCCAAGAACCCGAATGTCGGCGGCGCGCCGATGTACACAACCAAGAACATCGTCGAGAACGCCGTCAATTCGAAAGACCACACGACGCTGGTCGCCGCGGTCAAGGCCGCCGGCCTGGTCGACACGCTGCAAAGCGCTGGCCCGTTCACAGTCTTTGCCCCGACCAACGCAGCGTTTGCGAAACTGCCCAAGGGCACCGTCGACACGCTGCTGAAGCCGGAGAACAAGGGCAAGCTCACCAAGGTGCTGACCGCGCATGTCGTGGCCGGCAAGATCTCCGGCGCCGAGATGATGAAGAAGGCCAAGGCGATGGGCGGCAAGTACGAGATGAAGACCGTCTCCGGTGACACGCTGACCGCCGAAGTCAAGAAGGGCAAGCTCTACATCATGGATGAGTCAGGCGGCGAGGCGCGAGTGACGATCGCCGACGTCAACCAGTCGAACGGCGTCATCCATGTCGTCAACAAGGTGTTGTTGCCGAAGTAACGGCTTTCGGCAAAGGGGATCAAGGCAGGTCCGTTGGGGCTTTCTCGGGCCTGCCATCCCCGCCTCATGACGAGGTGTCATGTTTCTTGGGAAGTCGTATCGGCATCGGCCGGGGTCCTGTCCCTCACAGGACCCCGGTTTCTTTTTGGCTGTTGCCTGTGCAGCCGGATAAGTTTCGAGCGTCGTCACTCCATCACGGCGCTGTGGTCGATCTTGGCCGGAGTCGCGGGCTTGCGCAGCAACAGAACCAGCGGAATGGCGGCAAGCGACAGGATCATCATCAGCTTGAAGTCGTTCATATAGCTGATGATCGTGGCCTGCA
The DNA here is from genome assembly GCF_003998165.1 of Mesorhizobium sp. M7A.F.Ca.US.007.01.2.1. Lineage (NCBI taxonomy): Bacteria > Pseudomonadati > Pseudomonadota > Alphaproteobacteria > Hyphomicrobiales > Phyllobacteriaceae > Mesorhizobium > Mesorhizobium sp. M7A.F.Ca.US.007.01.2.1. The sequence goes on from NZ_RZQP01000031.1 coordinate 25,748, forward strand.
GCGTGACCACGCCGTCGAGCGCGGCGCGGCCCGCGGCGCTGTAGGGATCCATTGCCTGGAAGATCGCCGGATTGCTGAACGCCTGGTTGTAGGGTGTCACATAGGTGGCGATGTTGGCGTGGTTGATCTGCACGTTCTGCGTCAACAGCGCGGTGACCACCGAGATGCCGACGCTGGAGCCGATGTTTCGTGACAGATTGTAAAGGCCTGTGCCTTCCGCGCGCCGCTCCGGCGCCAGCGTGGCGAAAGTGATGGTGGTCAGCGGCACGAACAGGAAACCCAGGCCCGCGCCCTGGATGAAGCCGGTGCTGATGATCGTCCATTGCGAGACGTCAGGCGTCCAGCCGGTCATGTCGTACATCGCCCAGGCGGTGACCAGCAGGCCGGTTAGAAGCAGCCAGCGTGTGTCCACCTTGCCGATCAGCCTGCCGACCAGGAACATGCAAGCCATGGTGCCGAGACCGCGCGGCCCCATGACGATGCCGGCCGTCACCACCGGATAGCCCATCAGCGTCTGCAGATAGGGCGTCATCAGGGCCAGCGAGGCCAGATAGGTGATGCCGATGATGAAGATGAAGATCATGCCGACGGCGAAATTCCTGTCGAGGAACAGCCGCGGGTTCACGAAGGTGTTGCGGGCGGTGAAGGTGTGGACGAGGAAGATGTAGAAGGCCGACGCGCAGATCAGCGCCTCGACGATGATCTCGGACGACGAGAACCAGTTGAGCTGCTCGCCGCGATCGAGGAACATCTGCAGCGACGCGATGGTGACGCTGAGCATGCCGAAGCCCAGCCAGTCCAGCCTGGCCTTGAGGTCCGTCTTGGTTTCCTGGACGAACATCGAGACGCCGGCGAAAGCCAGGGCCCCGATCGGTACGTTGATGTAGAACACCCAGCGCCAGCTGACATTCTCGGTCAGCCAGCCGCCGATGACCGGCCCGAGCACCGGCCCGACCATCACCGAAACGCCGAACAGCGCCATCGCCGAGCCGCGTTCCTCGACGCTGTAGATGTCGAGCAGGATGCTCTGCGCCAGCGGCACCAGGGCTGCGCCGAACAGGCCTTGCAGCAGGCGGAAGCCGACGATCTGCGGCAGCGACTGCGCGAAGCCGCACAGCACCGATGCAACGACGAAGCCGGTGATCGAGATCAGCAGGATGCGCTTGCGGCCGAAGCGATTGGCAAGATAGCCCGAAGGCGGCGTCATGACGGCCGCCGCGACGATGTAGGACGTCAGCACCCAGTTTATCTGGTCGGCGCTTGCCGAAACGCTGCCCTGGATATAGGGCAGCGCCACATTGGCGATGGTGGTGTCCAGCGCCTGCATGATCACGGCCAGGATCACGCAGGCGGTGATGGCGCCGCGATTGGCGACCACGCCACCTGTCGCGGACGCGCCGGTCATGACTTTTGTCCGAACCGACCGAGGAGGTCCGTCACGAAGTCCGGCAGGCCGCGCGCATGGCCGGTATCGATGCCGACCACGACGCTCATCCCGCCGCGCAGCGGCGGCTTGCCCTGGAGATCGTCCACCGTCACGCGCATCGGAATGCGTTGCACGACCTTGACCCAGTTGCCGGTGGTGTTCTGCGCCGGAAGCAGCGAGAAGCTCGACGACGACGCCGGGCTGATCGAGGCGACCCTGCCGTGCCAGACGGCACCGGGATAGCTGTCGACGCTGATCGTCGCCGTCTGTCCCGGCCGCACATAGGTCAGTTCGGTTTCCTTAGGCTCCGCCGCGATCCACAGCTCGGTCGCCGAAATCAGGCTGAACGCCGGCTGCGAAGCCGGCAGGTACTTGCCGACCTGAAGCGCGTCGACATTGGTGACGATGCCGTCGAATGGCGCCTTGACGATGGAATCGGCAAGGTTGCGCTGGGCGTCGTCCACCGCCGACTGCGCCTGGAGATAGAACGGGTTCTTCTCCATCGGCTGGCTGGCGTCGCCGCCGAGCTGGGCAAGCGTCGCCTGTGCCTGCGCTTGGGCAACGGACACTTTCTGGCGGGCGGCGACGAGGTCGTGCTGGGCGCTGTCGAAGGTCGCCTTGGAGGAGGTGGAGGTCTTGAGCAGATCCTGCTGGCGTTGGAAAGCGGCCTCGTAATAGGGGATGTCGGCCTGCGCCTGCTCGATCAGCGCCTGCGACTGCTGGTAGCTCGCCTGCAAGGTCAGCACCTGGTTGCGCACTGTGCCGAGCTGTGCCTGGGCGGCGGCAAGAGCGGTTTCGAAAGAGGCCGGCCGCAACCGGAAAAGCACCTGGTCCTTCTTCACCGCCTCGTTCTCGTGCACGTCGATCTCGGACACAGTGCCGGAGACATCGGTGGAAACGCCGAGCGACTGCGCCTGGATGTAGGCATTGTCGGTCGTCATGACCTGGCCGCCGATGACGTAGTAATAGCCGCCGACGACCAGCGCGAACGGAAGCAGGGCAAACAGGATCGGCCGTGCCCGGCCGCGCTTGGGCTTGACCGGCGCCGGAGGCGCCACCGCAACCCCGGCCTGGCGTGGCTCCTTGGACGGAGCCTCGAGCGCCGCCGGCTCCAGGGCGACCGGTGGTTCGAGCTCGTCATTGTCGATGACGGTGCCGGCTCGCCTTTGCTCGCGTTCGCTGTCCAGCCGGATGACCTGGTCGCGCGCCCGGTCGGCGGCGGATCCGTCTTCTTCGACAGGCTTCTTTGGTGAGGTTGATTCAGCCATGTGTTTTCTCCCGGTCGGCGGCAGGCTGGGCGCAAGCCGCGAGCAGATTGGATTTGATGAGGGATAGGGTTTGCAGCAGATGCAGTTGCGCATCCGCGGAAAGGCCGACAAAGGCCTCGTCACGCGTCTTCCGCCCATTGCCGCGCATGATTTCGATCAGCGGATGGGCTTGCGGCTTCAGGTACAGCAGCCATGCCCGGCGGTCAGCGGGATCGGGCCGGCGCTCGATGAAGCCGCTTGCTTCCATCTTGTCGAGCAGCCGGGCGAGCGTGATCGGCGTGATCTCGATCAGGTCCGCCAGTTTGTTCTGGTGGATGCCTTCATGCAGGCTGAGATAGGCCAGCACCTGCCACTGGGCGCGGGTCAGCCCCGATGCCCGCGACCTCTGCTCGAACCGCTTTCGAAGCAGGCGCGCGACATCGTGCAGCACGAAGCTGATGTTGGGTGACGATGGCATGGGAGGTACTGGAGTTTTTCGGCGCGACTGTTAGTGAGCATGCTTATTATCATCATGCACATAATCTTGCTGGACGCGGTGCGCAAGACGGACTAAGCCCGCCTGGAAAAAATGACGCATGGGCTGCGACCCACCCAAAGGCTCAGGTAGCGGGCTGTTGCCGGGCAAGGATACGACGATGAATTGGCTGAAGATCGCGACCGTGGCGGCCATTGCGGGATGGCCGGGCATTGCGCTCGCAAAGGGCGCCGTCAGTTGCGGCGGCGCCGCCATGCTGGGTGGCGCGCAATTGAACTGCAGCCACGTCGAACCCCAGGCGCCGCCTCAGTTTTGCACCTATAGCTGGGCTCTCCACATGCCGGCCGGCGACCAGAAAATCGTCGAAGGCAGCTTCATGCTGCCGCCCGGCGCCACGAATGTCACCGTCTATCAGGGCAGCGGTTTCGACAGTGCGCTGTCCGATCCGATCGTGATTTGCCGCGGCAGCAAATGAGCAAGGCCGTCAAGGAAAGCTCGCTCGTCGCCCGATTGGTGCTATAGGGCGGATCACGCTATTTTGAACGGGCGCATTCGAGTTTCGGATGCACCTGGCGGCCATTTCTCTGACGGATTTCGACATGGACGGACCCAACCCAGACATCAAGCACCCGATCCCGATGCATACCCGCGTCGGCTTCCTCAAGGGACTGGTGAACGCGCCGAACATCGAGATCGGCGACTTCACCTATTATGACGACCCCGACGGGCCGGACAAATTCGCCGAGAAATGCGTCCTGCATCACTATCCGTTCATAGGCGACAAGCTGATCATCGGCAGGTTCTGCGCCATCGCCGAGGGCGCGCGCTTCATCATGAACGGCGCCAACCACGCCATGTCCGGCTTTTCGACCTATCCGTTCAATATTTTCGGCCATGGCTGGGAAAAGGGTTTTGACCCGGCGACCTGGTCGAAGGAGGTGCGCGGCGACACCATCGTCGGCAACGACGTCTGGATCGGGATGGAGGCGGTGATCCTGCCCGGGGTGGAAATCGGCCACGGCGCCATCGTCGCTGCGAAATCGGTGGTGACGCACGACGTGCCGCCCTATGCGATCGTCGCCGGCAACGCGGCCAAGGTGGTAAAGATGCGTTTCGACGACCGGACAATCAGGCGGCTGCTGGCGGTGGCGTGGTGGGACTGGCCGGTAGACAAGGTCAGCCGCAACCTCGATGCTATCCGGGGTGCCAATATTTCTCTTCTGGAGGCAGCAGCTTGAACGCTCTGAACAGCAGCATAATCGGCACCGAACTGTTTACGCGAGGGTGGATCTTCATCCGCGGCGTGCCGGCGATGAAGTTCCTGCCACCGGAAGGGCCGCCGGAAATCGCCTTTGCCGGCCGCTCGAATGTCGGCAAGTCGTCGCTGATCAATGCGCTGGTCAACCAGAAGGGGCTGGCGCGCACTTCCAACACGCCGGGGCGCACGCAGGAGCTCAACTATTTCGTGCCGGATGGATTTTCGGGCGAGGGCGCCGACCTGCCGCCCTTGGCGCTGGTCGACATGCCCGGCTACGGCTACGCCACCGCGCCCAAGGAGAAGGTCGACGAGTGGACCAAGCTGGTCTTCGATTACCTCAAGGGCCGGGTCACGCTGAAACGCGTCTATGTGCTGGTCGACGCCCGTCATGGCATCAAGGCCAAGGACGACGAAGTGCTGTCGCTGCTCGACAAGGCGGCGGTGTCCTACCAGATCGTGCTGACCAAGACCGACAAGATCAAGACTGCCGGCGTGCCGAGGCTGATCGAGGAGACGCTGGCAAAGATCAAGAAGCGGCCGGCGGCGTTCCCGTTCGTGCTGGCCACCTCTTCTGAAAAGGCCGAGGGCCTTGAGGAATTGCAGGCAGCCATCGTGCTTGCCGCCAATGGCGGCTAAAGCATCCGCACCTTAGAGCAATTCTAGGAAAAGTGTGAAGCGGTTTTCCGTCCAGAATTGCGTCTAAACAAAGAGTTAGAGCATGGTCTGGCTAGGGCTTGGCCTCGATAGCAATCGTCTGATGGCCTTCTTCCGCCACAAGCCTTTCGGTGCCGTAGGCCTTCAGGAACATGCTGACGCCTGACCTGACGATGTGGTCGATCTCGTCCTGGGTCGGGGCCTTGGTGCGGTAGGCGAAGATGCACTGGCGGAACAGACCGGCCAGGCACAGTTCGGTGAACTGATAGGCGGCAAGATCGACATCGTCGATGCGCAGCAGGTCGCGCTCGATGGCGGCATTGAGAAAGGCCGCGACCTTGTCGTGGCCACGCTTGGGACCGCGCTCGTAAAAACGCGCGCCCATGTCGGGGATCCGGTCTGATGCCCCGATCACCGTGCGCTGCGCTTGGACGACCTTGGCCGACGTGATCTTGAGAGCCAGCACCTTGCCGAACTTCACCAGCGTCTCGCGCAGGTTGTCGGCATTGTCCAGCACGTCATACATGTTCTTGAAGATGGTGCCGCGCTCTTCCTCGATCAGCGCCTCGAACAGCTCTTCCTTGTTGGCGAAGTAGACGTAGATCGTACCCTTGGAGACGCCGGCCTCGCGGGTGATGTCGTTCATCGAGGCGGCTTCGAAGCCCTTGTCGATGAAGACACGACGGGCGCCGTCGATGATCTGGCTGCGCTTGGCCGGATCCTGCCCCGCGGCCGGGCGGCCACGACGCAAGCTTTCCAACAGGTCGTCACACGACTCGTTTTCGACATTGGGCGGGGTCTCGGCCATGAAAGTCACACCTCGAAAATAATTCGAACCAAGCGGTTCGATTGCCCTTGATATGGTCCTCTTTACGCGCTATGTCAACGGCCGGATCGAACCGAACGGTTCAGTATTATATTATAACTTTAGAGAGATGTCATGTCCTCGAACGCGCCGACCACTGCCGAAGTCCGTCCTTTCCCCAACGCCAAGGTTGCGCCGGCGACGGAAGCACCGGAAGTACCTGTCCAGCCCGTCTCGTCGCCGCCGGCAGAGGCTCCGGCCAGGAAGAAGCGTTCGGTGCGTTCCTTCCTGCTGCCGGTCATCGGTGCTGCCTTGCTGGGCGCCGGCGCCTGGTATGGTTACGACTACTGGACAACGGGCCGCTTCATGATCTCGACGGACGATGCCTATGTCCAGGCGGACATGGCGTTCATATCGCCCAAGATTTCCGGCTATGTCGATCAGGTCAAGGTCAGCGAGAACCAACTGGTCAAGGCCGGCGATCCGCTGCTCGTCGTCGATGACGGCGATTACAAGATTGCCGTCGCCCAGGCCGAGGCGCAGATCGCCACCTTGAGCAAGACGCTCGACCGTATCGACGCCCAGACCGACGCGGCCCGCGCCTCGCTGCAGCAGGCCCAGGCGCAGAAGGTCGCCGACCAGGCAGCGGCCGACAATGCAGCCAAGGTCGCGGCGCGCGCCTCGCAGCTGCTCAAGACCCACGTCGGCACGCAGGCGCAGCTGGACGACGCCCAGACCGCGGTCCAGCAGGCCGATGCCGCCCTTGTCGGCGCCGACGCACAGATCGCCGCCGCGCAAGCCAATATCGGCGTGCTGCAGGCGCAGCGCGCGGAATCGGCGAGCACGCTGGCGTCCCTGCAGCTCAGCCATGACAAGGCGCTGCGCGATCTTTCCTTCACCGTGCTCAAGGCGCCATATGACGGCATCGTCGGCAACCGCTCAGTCGAGCAGGGCGACCTTGTCAGCCCCGGCCAGAAGCTCGCCGTCATCGTGCCGATGGACAAGCTCTACATCGTCGCCAACTTCAAGGAGACACAACTTGCCCGGCTGGTTCCCGGCGAGAAGGTCAGGATCTCGGTCGATGCGACCGACGGCCAGGACTTCGAGGGAACCGTTTCGTCGCTGGCGCCGGCTTCGGGTGCCGTGTTCTCGCTGCTGCCGCCCGAAAACGCCACCGGCAACTTCACCAAGGTCGTGCAGCGCGTTCCGGTCCGCATCGATGTGCCGGCCGATGCGCTGAAGAGCGGTAAGCTGCGCGCCGGCCTGAGCGTCGTCGTCGCCGTCGACAGCCGCACCGCCCCATCCGGGTCGGCGTCAGTGGCAACGTCGAATTGAGCGGCGGCCGGGGAGCAATGCCATGGCAACCGCAACCCTGACAGCAGGAGCGCCGCCGGCGAGGCCGGCTGTGCCTGACACCATTTCGACGCGGCGCGTCATCGCCTTCCTGGCGATGGTGTTCGGCATGTTCATGGCCATCCTCGACATCCAGATCGTCTCCGCCTCGCTGTCGGAGATCCAGGCCGGCCTGAGCGCCAGCTCCGACGAAATTCCGTGGGTGCAGACCGCCTACCTGATCGCCGAAGTGGTGATGATCCCGCTGTCGGGCTTTCTCAGCCGGATGCTGTCGACGCGCGTGCTGTTCACCATCTCGGCGGCAGGCTTCACCGCGGCCAGTGCGCTGGCGGCGACCGCCACCAACATCGACCAGATGATCGTCTACCGCGCCGTCCAGGGCTTCATCGGCGGCGGCATGATACCGAGCGTCTTTGCCGCTGCCTTCACCATCTTCCCGCCCTCGCGCCGCGCCGTCGTCTCGCCGATGATCGGCCTCGTGGCGACGCTGGCGCCGACCATCGGCCCGACCGTCGGTGGCTATATCAGCCATGCCATGTCATGGCATTGGCTGTTCCTGGTCAATGTCGTGCCCGGCATCCTGGTGACAACGGCGGCCTGGACGCTGATCGACTTCGACAAGCCTAACCTCAAGCTGTTCAGCAAGTTCGATTGGTGGGGCCTCGCCGGCATGGCGGCCTTCCTGGGCTGCATGGAATATGTGCTCGAGGAAGGCCCCAACAATGACTGGCTGCAGGACCAGGGCGTCTTCATCTGCGCCGTCGTCATGACCGTCGGCGCGGTGCTGTTCTTCTGGCGCGTATTCACCGCCGAGGAGCCGATCGTCGACCTGAAGGCCTTCACCAACATCAACTTCGCCTTCGGCTCGCTGTTCTCGTTCGTCATCGGCATCGGTCTCTACGGCCTGACCTATCTCTACCCGGTGTTCCTCGGGCGCATCCGCGGCTACGATTCGATGATGATCGGCGAGGCTTTGTTCGTCAGCGGCCTGGCGATGTTCTTCACCGCGCCGATCTCGGGCATCCTGTCGAACAAGATGGACCCGCGCCTGATGATGATGATCGGCTTCTTCGGCTTCGCCACCGGCACCTGGTGGATGACGCATCTGACCGCCGACTGGGATTTCTATGAGCTGCTCATCCCGCAGATCCTGCGCGGCTGTTCGATGATGCTGTGCATGGTTCCGATCAACAACATCGCGCTCGGCACCTTGCCGCCCGAGCGGCTGAAGAATGCGTCAGGCCTGTTCAATCTCACCCGCAACCTTGGTGGTGCTGTCGGCCTTGCGCTGATCAACACCGTGCTGATCGACCGCAACGCCTTCCACTACGCAAGGCTCTCCGAGCATGTGCAATGGGGCAGTGAAGCCGCGCAGACCAAGCTGCAGAACATGACCCGCAATTTCGAGCAGACCCCCGGCCTCGACGCCACAAGCGCTGCGATCTCCAAGTTGTCTGGCATGGTCCAGCAGCAGGCGGCGCTGTTGTCCTTCATGGACGTGTTCTTCATGCTGACGGTGCTGTTTGCGACGCTTGGCCTGTTCACCATGCTGATCCGCAAGCCGGCCGTACCGGGTGGCGGCGGCGGTGGGGGGCACTGATACGGAGCAATTCCAAGAAAAGTGTAAGGCGGTTTTCCCGGGAAAAGCGCGCAGCGCTTTCCCTTGGAGATTGCGACAAGACAAGGATACGTGGGCAGCGGTTTCGGGAAGCTCCTCCAGTCCACGCCCGAAAAGCTCTGACCGCGTAAAAAACTCCGGGCCGCAAGCCCGGAGTTTTTTGCATTCGAGTCTATGGACTCAGGCCGTGGCCGGTTTGAAGGTCAGCGCGACGCCGTTGATGCAGTGGCGCAGGCCGGTCGGCGCCGGACCGTCGTCGAAGACATGGCCGAGATGGCCGCCGCAGCGGCGGCAATGTGCCTCGGTACGCGTCATGCCGAGCGACCTGTCCACGGTCGTGCCGATCGCCTTTGGAATCTCTTGCCAGAAGCTCGGCCAGCCGGTGCCGGAATCGAATTTCGTCTCCGACGAATAGACCGGCAGGTCGCAGCCGGCACAGGCGAAAATGCCCTTGCGGTGTTCGTTGAGCAGCGGGCTGGTGCCGGGGTACTCCGTGCCTTCCTTGCGCAGCACGTCGAAGGCGGCCGGCGACAGGATGGCTTTCCACTCGGCGTCGGTCTTGACGACCTCGAAGCTCTCGGCCGCTTGTGCTGCCTGCGGATCGCCCATGCGCAGCATCGTTGCCGCGGCCCCGATCACGCCGATGGCGGCGGCACCGCTCAAAAGAAAGTCGCGACGGTTCATGACCAGTTCCTCCTGATGTCCTTTTTGCCAAACTACACCGCCGCGCGGAAATCAAAAGCCGGTGACGGTAGCCCCTCGAACGAACACTCCGCGCCCTCCCACATCCGAATGCAGGCGGGCGCGAAGTGCACGGGCCAATTGCGGATCACGGGAGCGGGATCGTGCAATCGACGGAGGGTCCTTGCCGTCAGTTCGCCGGCAGCAAGCCCCTTGTTACATCTTGGGCAAAAGAACCTTGTCGATGACGTGGATGACGCCATTGGACTGTTCGACATCGGCGATCGTCACATTGGCGACATTGCCGTTCTCGTCGGTGACCGTGACCTTGCCGCCGTCGGCCTTGAGCGACAATTCGCAGCCGCCGACCGTCTTGACCTTGTGGGTGCCGCCGTCAGCCTTGGCCATCGCGGCGACATCTGCTCCCATCGCCTTGGCGCCGATGACATGACAGGTCAGGATCTTGGTGAGCTTGTCCTTGTTTTCGGGCTTGAGCAGCGTCTCGACCGTACCGGCCGGAAGGGCTGCGAAGGCTTCGTTGGTTGGCGCGAACACGGTGAACGGACCGGCGCCCTGCAGCGTCTCGACAAGGCCGGCGGCCTTCACGGCGGCGACCAGCGTGGTGTGATCCTTCGAGTTCACGGCGTTCTCGACGATGTTCTTGTTGGCATACATGGCGGCGCCGCCAACCATCGGGTTTTCGGCGTAGGCGGCGGTGGCAAGGGCCGAAACGGCGATCGTACCGGCGAGCAAAAGGGTGGCGTATCTACGCATGATGTCGAACTCCTCGGGTTTTTCTCTTCCCATTTTTGGGGACGCGAGGAGATACGGAACAAACTCGCCCGAGTTTCAGAAATATTGTGATTTTTGATTTTATCCATGGCGCAGAGGGATTTCCCGAGCCATCGGCCGCCTGCCGACATGCTGTCTATGGGCATGTTCAGCGAAGGATAGACTTATGATAGTCTGTTGTGATTTTTCAGGTGAAGAGCCGGTCAGATGCTCTTCAGGTCGCCAGCGGCGACCACCGGTCCGGTCGGCTGTCCGGTCGGCGAACCGCCCGACGGCTCGAGGCTGACGGCAAGCACCGCGCCCTGGGCAAGTTTCTGATGGGCCGCCGGCGAGACGATAATATGCGCCGTTGCACCTGCCGGAATGACGCCCATCGAGACCGGCGGGTTCTTGCCCTCGATCATCCACAGCTCGAAGTCCTTGCCGGAAGCACGCTCACCGGAGACATGCGACAGGCCGACTTCGTGATGCGCGGCGTCGTAGACGGCAAGATATTTGACGTCGCTGCCTTCGGCGGCCAGCGAAGCGACGAGTCGCGCCTGCGGCTGCTCGACCGGTGGGTTGAGAATGGGCACGGCGATGTAAATCGCCAGTGCCGCAACCGCGGCTGCGGCAAGGCCGCGCCAGAAGGCCAGGCTGGACCACAGGCCGCCGCGCACTTCGGCGGGCCTGCTCACCGCGGCAGCGGTAGCGAACAGGCGGCGGTCGACCGCGGTCTTCACCGAAACCGGCGGCTCGACTTCCCGATAGGCGGCGGCAAGCGGTGAGAGACTGACCTCCCAGTCCTCGACAAGACGGGCGAAAGCCGTATCCGCATCGATGCGGCGAGAGACGATCTGGCGTTCGTCGGCATCGAGCACGCCGAGAACGTACTCGGCGGCGAGCAGGTCGTCGCCTCCACGTTCCGGTCCTGTGTCTTCTGCCAGCGTCATCTTTCCAGGCATTCTCTGAGTTTCAACAGGCTGCGGCGCAGCCATGTACGCATCGTGTTCAGCGGCACGCCATGGCGCTCCGCCAGTTCGGCATAGCTCTCGCCCTTGAGATAGGCGCCCCGGACGGCTGCTGCCCGGTCCTTCTCCAGCTCATCGAGACAATGGTGGATACGTTCGGATTCGTCGCCCGCCACCGCCATCGCTTCAGGCCCCGGCGCCGGATCGGCCACGTCGAGCGCGGCATCGATGTCGGCGGCGGGTTTGCGCCGCGCTCTGATGCGATCGATCGCATGATTGCGCGCGATTGCCACCAGCCAGGAGATCGGGCTTAGATCGGAAACAGCAAAACGGTCGGCCTTCGTCCATATCTTGACGAAGACTTCCTGCAGCGCTTCTTCCGCGTCTCCCCGGTCGTTCAATACACGAAGACAGACGCCAAAAAGTTTCGCGCTGGTCTGCCGGTAAAGCAGATCGAACGCGGCCCGATCCTTCATCGAAGTCCGAACGATCAGCTTGGTGATGTCCTGCGGCGTCATTGCAGGCAAATTAGGCGATTGCCATGTATTTGCAACGACGGAAATAACCTTGTGCACGCCTAAGCTTTTGTGTGTCGCCGGCCCGGATCCGTCGGTCGATTGCCAATGGAATTGCCACTGGCTAGCTTGCCTTCATTGATGGGGGAGCGCGCATGTCGGTCGAACGGATCCTTTGGGAAGAAGATGCCACCGGCCTCGCCAATCTGGTCCGCAAGGGCGAGGTTTCGGCCGTCGAACTGACCGACGCCGCGATTGCCCGCGCCGAGGCCACCCGTCCCGACATCAATGCCACGGCCGAACCGCTCTACGATGCTGCCCGCGCCCGCGCCAAGACCGTCGACCCCTCGCTGCCGCTGGCTGGTGTTCCCTTCGCCATCAAGGATCTCGGCATCGCCATCAAGGGCGTGCCGACGCATGGCGGCAGCCGCATTCCGGCATGGCTGGCCGACGTCAATTCGGCGCTGACCGACCGCTATCTCGCTGCCGGACTTATCCCGATCGTCACCTCGACATCGCCGGAGCACGGGCTTCGATTGATGACCGAATCCAGGGCCTTTGGCATCACCCGCAATCCGTGGAACACCGGCCATACCAGCGGCGGCTCTTCGGGCGGTTCGGCAGCACTGGTCGCAGCCGGCGTCGTGCCGGTGGCGCATGCCTCCGATGGCGGCGGCTCGATCCGTGTGCCTGCCGCCTGCACCGGACTTGTCGGCCTGAAGACGTCGCGCGGCCGTACACCGCTGACGCCCCTGGTGAGCGAAAGCTGGTACGGCATGGTCGTCGACCATGCGCTCACCCGTTCGGTGCGCGATTGCGCGCTGCTGCTCGACCTGACCCACGGGCCCGATCCTCTGTCGCCCTATGCCGCGCCGCGGCCGAAAGGCACGTTCGCGGCTGCCGCCGCACGCGATCCCGGCAAGCTCAGTCTGGCCGTGTACCGCAAATCGCCGCTTCGCCTGCCGATCTCGGACGAGACGCTCAAGGCGCTCGACACGGCGGTGGCGCTTGCCCGCGAGGGCGGCCACACGGTCGAGGAGATCGACTTGCCCTTTATCGGCCGCGATTTCTTCGCCGATTTCTGCAGGACGGTTGCCTCCGCCGTCGCTGGCACGATGCGGGCCGAAGCGCTGCGCGTCGGCCGTTCCGTTGCCGGCGACATCGAGCGGGCCACGCGCGTGCTCGCCCGCTTCGGCGAACTGGTGTCGGCCGGCGAGACCTATGCCGACCTGCAGCGGCTGCATGCCGCCTCACGGCGGCTGATCGCAGAGACCGCGCAGTATGACGCCGTGCTGATGCCGATCATTGCCCACCCGCCGCTTGCCTGCGGCGCAATGGATCCGAAAGGCGCCGACGACCTCATCGAGAACCTGCTCGACAAGCTTCACCTGACGCCCTTGCTGAAGCTGAAGCCGTTCTTCGGCCAGTTGATGGACAAGAGCCTCTGGTTCACCCATTGGCCGGCGATCCAGAATGTCAGCGGCCAGCCATCGATCGCCCTGCCGGTCCATGTCACCGACGCCGGCCTGCCGATCGGCGTCCAGGC
>NZ_RZQP01000320.1:0-5633 GCF_003998165.1 Mesorhizobium sp. M7A.F.Ca.US.007.01.2.1
GTGTTCCAGGACTATGCGCTGTTCCCACATATGAGCGTCGGCAGCAATGTCGGCTTCGGTCTGCGCATGCAGGGCGTCGACGGCGCGACACGCGCGGCAAAGGCGCGCGAGGCGCTGGCGCTGGTCGGATTGGCTGCCGCCTTCGACAAGAAACCGCATCAGCTTTCCGGCGGCCAGCGGCAGCGCGTGGCGCTGGCGCGCGCGCTGGTGATCGAGCCGGCGGTGCTTTTGCTCGACGAGCCGCTCGGCGCCCTCGACCTCAAACTTCGCCGGCAGATGCAGGATGAATTGAAGGCGATCCAGAAGCGCGTCGGCACCGCCTTTATCCATGTCACGCACGACCAGGAAGAGGCGATGGCGCTGGCTGACCATTGCGTGGTGATGAATGACGGGCGCATCGAGGACGAAGGTCCGCCAGAGCGCGTCTACGCACGGCCGGCGACGCGTTTTTCGGCGACCTTCATGGGCGAAAGCACGATCCTCGCCGGCACGGTCACGGAGGCGAAGGATAGGACAAGCACCGTCGCGACGCCGGTCGGGCCGGTCTCGCTGCCCGGCGCCTTGCCGGTCGGCTCTACCGTTGCGCTGGCCATACGGCCGGAGCATCTTGTCCTCGGCGAGGCGCGCGGCGGTGTCAGGCTTGGCACAGCCGAGGTGAGCGACGTGGTTTTCCAGGGCAGCTTCAAGCGCATGCTCGCCGTTTCCGTCGAGGACCCTTCGCTCCACTTCATCGCCAAATTGCCCGCGACGGCGGCCGTCCAGCCGGGCGACAGGGTCGCGATTTCCTGCGATACCGACCAGATCATCCTGCTGACGGACTGAACTTTCTGACGGATTGAAACATGGCAACGCTTGCGGTCATCGAGGCACCAGACTGGTACGAGACCATCCGCATGAGCGATGGCGTGACCTTGATCCACGAGCCTTGGATAAAACCGTTCTTCCGCTGCAATATGTGGCATGTGCGCGGCCGCGATCGCGATCTCCTCTTCGACACAGGCCTCGGTCATTTCAGCCTCCGGCGTTACGTGCCGTTGGTCAGCGAGCGCAAGCTGATTTGCGTCGCCAGCCACACGCATTTCGACCATATAGGCTGCCACCACGAATTTCCCGAGCGCTGCGTGCACGCCGCCGAGGCCGGGATACTCGCCGATCCGCGTAACGAGTGGACGGCAGCCGGCACCTATGCGACCGACGAAATGTTCGATTGCCAGCCGCAAGGCTGGGACACGGCGCGCTACGGCATTCCGCCCGCACCGGCCGGCCGTTTGCTCGAGCATGGGGACTTCGTCGATCTCGGCGATCGTGCCTTCGAGGTGATCCACACGCCCGGCCATTCGCCCGGCGGCATCGCGCTCTATGAAAACAGGACGGGCATCCTGTTATCAGGCGACATCATCTATGACGGCCCGCTGATCGACGACGTCTACCACTCGGACATATCAGACTACATGGCGACACTGCTGCGCCTGCGCGACCTCGATGTCTCGGTCGTGCATGGCGGCCATTTCCCGAGTTTCGGCAAAGTGCGCTACCGCCAGCTCGTCGACGAGTATCTGGAACAGAAGCGGCAGGCCGGCTGCCATCTGCGGCAGCCCTGAAAGCGGTCAGAGCGGTTCACCATTTCACGGAAACGGCGAACCACTCCAACTCCTTGTTTGGCGCAATTCCGGACGGAAAACCGTTTCACACTTTTCCTGGAATTGCTCTAGCGCATCAATTCGAAATGCCGCGGGAATGCCTGATGCAGCAGAAGCAGCATGGTCTTGCGCAGCACGTTGGTGTCACGGCTGGACGGATTGAGATGATCCCAATACCAGGCGCCGTGGACCAGATAATTCAGGCTCTCCGATAGGGTGTCTATGTCGACGCCGGTATAACCGCCGCTGCGCGAAATCTCGATCAGCAGCTCGCGCGCTTCGGCGGTGTAGGCAAGATCGCTCGGCAGGCCGATCTCATTGTAGATCTGCATGCTCTTGCGGTCGCTGGAGAACACGACAAAGACCGAAACCCATTTCGGGTGCTGGCGGGCGAAACGTTGCGCGCAATCGACTGCGCCCAGGGCCCGCTCAACCGGCGACAGGCCGGGCGCTCGCACCAGCGTCACCCACAGCTCATCATATCGATCGCTGAGATACTGCAGGACGGCGCGAAACAGGTTCTCCTTGCTGCGGAAATGGAAGACGACCAGGGCATTGGACGAGCCGACATGTTCGGCGATGCGCTGCATGGTGACGCTTGCCAGCCCCTCCTCCGCGATGAGCTCGATGGTGGCGTCGATGATCCGCTGCACGCTGGCTTCGCCGCGTTCGCGCCGACGGTCCTTGGGCGGCGCGGCATCGTTTGCCGCACGTCCATTCTTCGCCGTTGCGCCTTTGCGTTTTGCCGCCGCAGCTTTCTGTTGCGCCATCTTCGTCCAGCTCCTTTCGGACCTTCTGCCGGCGATCGCCGGCGCCGCCACGGATTCGTCTATTCGAGGTGTCCGGCGTCGGCTCACCACAACCGAAACCGCAGATCAACCACGATCGCGGCAAGGGCCGCATCGCCCTGTTATAGCGACGGGCGCGTTTCGGCGTTTGTGTACCACTGCCCCTTGGCCGTCTCATAGGCCATGGCCGCCCGGAAGACATCGGCATCGCAATAGGTGCGGCCGACGATCTGGATGCCTGTCGGCACGCCGCTTGCCGCCCGGCCCGACGGCACGGATAGAACCGGACAGCGGCTCATCATGTTGAACGGCGTCGTCATCACCCAGCCAAGCGACGGGTTCACCTGCTTGCCGTTGATCTCGACCGTGCCCGTTGTCTGATCGAACTCCGCCGGCACGGCGGGAAGCGCGTTGGTCGGGCAGATCAGCACATCGTAGGTCTCCAGCAGCGGCCCCAGCGTCTGGTACATCCTGGCCGCCACTTCCAGTGTTCCGACAAAGTCCGTCGCCTTCGACCTTTGCCCGTCCTCGGCGAACTGCCTGGCATAGCTCGTCATGTCCTTGCCGTGCTCCTTGAGCAGTTGCGACAGCGAGGCGCCGAACAGATGTTCGAGATAGGCCATGCCCGCCTTGAGCACGTCGTCGCCCCAGCCCAGATCGACTTCCTCGACCGTGGCGCCAAGCGAGCGAAACACATCGCAGGCGGCAAGCGTGTTCTTGCGCACATCGGGGTCCACTTCGAAAGAACCGAGGTCCATCGAGAAAGCAATCTTCCAGCCCTTGATCGGCTTGTAGTCGCTGGGCAGGCGCAGTTTTGGGCGGAGCGTGGCGATGTCGAGCGGGCTCGGTCCGGACATGACATTCTGCAGCAGGATCGCATCCCCGACGTTTCGCGCCAAAGGTCCGGTGTGGCAGTAGAAATCGAGGTTGAACGGCGGCTCGTCCGGATTGCGCCCGTAAGGCGGCTTGAAGCCGACAAGACCGCAGGCCGACGCGGGAATTCGGATCGACCCGGCAATGTCCGAGCCGGTGGCGATCGACGACGTGCCGGACGCCAGCGTCGCCGCGGCACCGCCGGACGAACCTCCGGGCGTGAAATCCGGGTTCCACGGATTGCGCGTCACGCCCCAGCGTTTCGACCAGGTGTAGCCGGCGCAGCTGAATTCAGGCGTCGCCGTGCGGGCATGGACAATGCCTCCGGCCTTGATGATGCGCTCGTTCATCGTCGACGTATGGCCACCGATGGCATCCCGGGACAGCAGCGAGCCGTGCGAGGTCGGCTTGTCCTTGATGTAGCTCTCGTCCTTGATGCCGATCGGCAGCCCCTCGAGCGCCCCGGTACGGGCCCCCCTGGCGTATTTCGCCTCGGCTTTCCTGGCCAGATCCATCGCCTCGTCGAAATGCGTGAAGGTGAGGCAGTTGATCGTCGGCTTGGTGGCTTCGGCGCGGCGGATGGTGGCCTGCATCAGTTCGACGGGCGAAAGCTTCTTTGCCTTGAACAGCCGCAGCGCCTCGCTGGCCGGCATGTAGCAAAGGTCGAGATCGGTCATGGGAAGTCTCCTGCGATCTGCGCATCGCGTTGCATGGACGGAGATGACCGCGCCGCGTGCTGCGGCGCGGGAAAGCCTGGTCAGGTCATTTCTGCAGATCGGTCCAGATCTTCGTGTAGAGCGCCTGCACGTCGGGCGGGCATGCCTGCATGAACTGGCCCTTGGCGGCGAAATCGGCGGGAATGTTGACTTCCGGCGCGGTCTTCATGTCGTCGGGCATGAAGGCTTCCGAGCCCTTGATGCCGTTCGAATAACGCGCAAAGGCTGAGATCAGCGCCGCATTCTGCGGATCCATGATGAAATTCTGGAACAGCTTGGCGTTGTCGACGTTTTTGGCGTCCTTGAGGACAGCGACATTGTCCATCCAGATCGGATAGCCTTCCTTGGGATAGCCATAGACGATCTTGTCGTTCTCAAGCCGCTCGCGCAGCGATATGCCGTTCCAGTTGACGCCCGCGGCGATGTCGCCCCTGCCCAGGCCATCGACGGCCGCATAGTCGAGCGAAAGCCATTTCGCCTTGGCCTCCACCAGCTTGTCATGCACTTTCTTCAGCATTTGCATGTCGCTGCTGCAATATTTGCCACCCTCGTAAGCGATGGCGAGGAACATGATGTCACCCATTTCGGGTACGACATTGATCTTGCCGACGAGTTCGGGGGGTGGGTCGAGGAAGATCGCCGATGTGTTGGGGTCGCCGGCATAAACCGACTTGTTCACCGAAATGCCGGTCGTTCCCCACTGCCATGGAACGGTATATTTGCGGCCTGGATCGAATGGAACATCGACCCACCTGGGATCGACGTTCTTGAAGTTCTCCATCTTGTTGGGATCGGTCTCCAAGAGCAGACCTTCGCTGATCCAGACCGGCACGACGCTCGCCGAGGGCACGACGATGTCATAGCCGGAGGCGCCCTGCCGGACCTTGGCCAGGGCGGTATCGTTGGAATCATAGTCGGTGACGGTGACCTTGACCTTGTAGGTCTCCTCGAACTTCTTGATCAGGTCGGGACTGGTGTAGTTGCCCCAATTGTAGATGTTGAGTTCGCCGTCGGCATGGGCAACGCCCGTGACAGTCAGCAGCGACAGGCCGATGGCCGTCGCGGTCAGTTTCCAGTTCATGCTGTATGCTCCCATTGTTGGGACCGGCGGCGTTACGGCCTCAGGTCCGTTTCCTGCTGACGAAAAGATGGCCGCGACAATGCCGATCGACGGCACGAGAACGGCCGTCGACATCGCATTTGCGGCACGCGGCGCACCGGCAACGGCAAGCCGCATCGCAGTCGAGATATTCCCCTCTTCATGGTGGCCATTCACCGGCTGGCGCCGGCTGTCCAACTCAATTCGCGACCTCAGGAGTAACTATGACTAAACATGCAGTCAATATCTTTATGCGGATACGGCCATGGCTCGCCGATCGATGCGCCCGATGCGGTGGTGACCAAGTGGGCAGCCAGGAAAGAGCTTTGGCCGCGACGCCGGGCGCGTCAGGCCGTTGGGGCCGCAACGGTTCCGGCCGCAATTCGCTGACGGAACCAATCGAAGGTGCGCCCGATGCCTTCCTGATAGCCCGTCCTGGCTTCCCAGCCAGGAAGGACATGCCTCGCCGACGTCAGGTCCGGACGCCGATTTGTCGGATCCTGGGGAGCCGGAGGGT
>NZ_RZQP01000321.1:0-5541 GCF_003998165.1 Mesorhizobium sp. M7A.F.Ca.US.007.01.2.1
CCGCCTCGAAAGTCACCGCGGCAATCGAGGCGGGAAAAATCGCCGTCACATCCAACGAGATGCTGGTCACCAATCCGCTGATCGACGTCGTCATCGACGCCACCGGCAAGCCGGGCGTCGCCGCCGATTTCGACCTCATGGCGATGGAGCACGGCAAGCATCTGGTGATGATGAACGTCGAGGCCGACGTCACCATCGGCTGCTATCTCAAGCAGCAGGCCGACCGGCTTGGCGTCGTCTATTCGGTGGGTGCGGGCGACGAGCCGTCGAGCTGCATGGAACTGATCGAGTTTGCGTCGGCGCTCGGGCTGACCATCGTGTCGGCCGGCAAGGGCAAGAACAACCCGCTCAACCACGATGCCGTACCGGACGACTATCGCGCCGAAGCGATCCGCCGCAACATGAACCCGCGCATGCTGGTCGAGTTCGTCGACGGCTCCAAGACCATGGTCGAGATGTGCGCCATCGCCAACGCCACCGGGCTGGTGCCGGACGTCCCCGGCATGCACGGCCCCAAGGCCGATCGCGACGACCTCGCCAAGGTGCTGATCCCGCGCGAGGATGGCGGGCTGCTGTTGAAGAAAGGCGTCGTCGACTACACGATCGGCAAGGGCGTCGCGCCCGGCGTCTTCGTCATCGTCGAAGCGACGCATCCGCGCATCATCGAGCGCATGGACGATCTTCATATCGGCCACGGCCCCTATTACAGCCTGTTCCGGCCATACCATTTGACCTCGCTGGAAGTGCCGCTGACCGCCGCCCGCATCGTGCTTTTCGGCAAGCCCGACATGGTGCCGCTGCCGCGGCCGGTTGCCGAAGTGTGCGCCGTTGCCAAGCGCGACCTTGCCCCCGGCGAGACCTTCGATGCGATCGGCGAGACTTGTTACCGCTCCTGGACGATGACCGTCGGCGAAGCCCGCGCCCAGCGCGCCGTGCCGGTTGGCCTGCTCGAGGGCGGCAAGGTGCTGAAACCGGTCACGAAAGGCGAATTGCTGACGGCGGATAATGCGTCGCCCGACCAGACGACGAGGCTGTTCGCCTTGCGCCGGCTGCAGGATGAGATGCTGTACGGGACAAACTGAGGATTTATCTCCCCAGTTCGACCGACCGCAGCCGCGCAGCCTCCACCGCTTGCGTCAGCAGATTGGTCAGCCGGTTCTCGCCCATCAGAACGGCCAGCGCCGCGGCCGTCGTGCCGTTGGGGCTGGTGACCTGCTGGCGCAGCACGCCCGGTTCCTCGCCGCTTTCGGCGGCGAGCGAGGCGGCGCCATAGACGGTCTGCATGGCGAGCAGCTTGGCGGTCGCCGTCGGCAGACCGGCCTTCTCGGCGGCAACCGTCAGCGCTTCGATGAAATGGAAGATATAGGCCGGTCCCGATCCGGACACGGCGGTCACCGCATCCATCAGGCCCTCATCGTCGATGGTGGCCACTTCGCCGCTCGCCGACAAAAGGTCGGCGACGAAACGCTTGGTGTCATCGGACACGAGCTTGTTGGAGAACACCACCATCATGCCCTTGCCGATCGCCGCGGGCGTGTTGGGCATGCAGCGCACGATCGGCGCGCGATTGCCGAGAATTTCCTCGAAGGTGGCGGCAGGCGTGCCGGCGGCGATGCTGACGAAGGTGGTGCGGCCGTCGCCGAAGCGCTTGTAGGCGGCCGTGACGTCGCGGATCACCTGCGGCTTCACCGCGATGACGACGAGATCGGGCAGGGCATCGGCCGGTATGCTACCGGCATCGGCTGATGTCGCGCAGCCCAGCGTTGCCGCGCGATTGCGCAGATCGGCATTGGGCTCGACCACGAAAACCGCCGACGGCGCGAGCTTGCCGGATTTCAGCCAGCCCGAGAGCATGGCGTAGCCCATATTGCCGCAGCCGGCGAGAACAAGCCTGATCGTCATCGAAAGCCCTCCAGAGGAAGGCCTTCACATAGACGCTGGCGCTTCCCTGGGGAAGCCCCATCAGGATCGCGAGCCGCGATCGGGATCGCGCACCGCGATTGGCCGCAGCGACACTTGCCTGAGGCCAAGCACGCCGAGCACGAAGAACAGCCAGACCGGGTCGCCGCGATGGAAGAAGAAGCTTTCGAGGAAAGCGTTAAGCGCCGTGAACAGCACCACCATCATGAAGAAGTCGCCGAGAAAGATGTTTTCCCTGCGCAACGGAATGCGCATGTAGTCGCGCAGCGGCGCGATGAGGAAGGTGTAGACCGCCACGCATAGTGCCGGAATGCCCATCAGCACGGCGATGTCGAGATAGCCGTCATGGCCGTGCACGATGGTTCTGATGTCCCACGGCCGGTCGAAGGGCTGGTCCTGGTTGAGCAAGAGCGGCGTGCCCCAGAAGCTTTCATAGCCGTAGCCGGTCCATGGCTTCTTCGCCAGCATGCTGCCGGCGAACTCCCACAGCGTCGTGCGGCCGGTATAGGTCATGCCGGGGAAATAGATCGCCGCCAGATGTTTTACAGGCGGCAGGAAGACGATGCCCAGCGTGCCGACCGCCGTGGCGATGATGGCCAGCGCAAACAGGATCGGCGTGCCGAGCCGCATGCCTATCAGGCTCGGGAACATGACGATCAGGATCGAGAACGGCACCAGGCCGGCTGTCGTCTTGGAGCCGGTGTGCAGCATGAAGATCATCGCCGCGAAGAAGATCCCGGCGCCCCAGTAGCGCTGCCCGCGCCGGTAGAGATAGAGGCCTGCGAAGCTGAGGCAGGCCATGACCGGCCCGGCAATGTTCTTGTGGGTGAACACGCCGCGCCACAGTCCGGCATGTTCGGGCTCCTGCGAGTCGGCTGTGTGCATCGCCTCGTGCGGAAAGACGATGAGGCCGAGATAGGAAAGGCCCATGACCACGACGGCGGTGAAGATGATCACCTTCGAGAAGGCTTCGGCGTCGCGCGGCAGCACCAGGATCGTTGCCATCGTCAGGATGCCGATCAGGGTGAAGGAGGCGGCGCGCATCGCCGAAGGCGGATCGGTCGACAGGATCACCGAGAGGAAAAAGAAGCCCAGCATCAACACCCAGGATGGGCTCAGCAGCGAGCGCACCACGCGCGGATCGGCAAAGGCCATCAGCGAGAAGATCGACATGGCGCCGAGCGAACCGAAGCCAAGCTGGTTGACGATGTCGCCGCCTTGACCGGTGAGTTCGGCGCCGCCCGGCTGGAACGGCCGGAACGACACCATGATGACGGTGAACAGCAGCGCGGCAATGGCGGTGGCCACGCCTTCGCGCGTGAACGCGTCGCCGAGCGGCGCGCGCTCAGTTTTTCTCAGGCTGGCGGTATTGCTCATTGGCATATCCGAATTCGGCCAGCACGCGGCCCAGCGCCACATGGACGGGGTAGATGGCGATCGCCGGCGATCGGGTCCGCGCCAGCCGGATCAGGCCGCGAAACGGCGAGGCGGCAAGCAGTGCCAGGCTCTTCAGCAACACTTTGGCGCCGGCCATTGGCGTGCCGGCGCGCTTCTTCTTTTCGACCAGTGTCGAGATGACGCCGTTGCGCAGGCTGCGGGCGCGGATCCAGTCGGCTTCGATACGCCGCGCCGGAACGGTTTCCAGCACCTTGGCCTCGGCGCACCAGCCCAGCACAAAGCCCTTTTGCACCGACCGGCTGAGAAAGTCGGAATCGCCGCCGCCCATGAAATTGAATCTGAGATCGAGAAAGGGCGGACCCATGGCGATCAGCACGTTGCGCCCGACCAGAAGATTGCCCGACGAATAGAGCGCCGGCACGCGTCCGGTTTCCCGGTAAGGCGGCGCGAACACCGGATGCTCTGCCCATCGCGCATGGGCGGGGTCGGCAAACACGGGCACCTGCGGGCCGCCGACAATGTCGGCGCCGAGCGTTTCGGCAGCCAGGCACATCCGTTCCAGCCACTGCGGATCGGCGATCTCGTCGTCGTCGATGACCAGCAGATGCCTGAAGTTCGGGAATTGCAGGATGGCTGTCTGCCAGCCGGCATTGTAGGCGCTGCAATTGCCGCGCTCATGCGCGATGATCACCAGGCCCGGCATTTCGCCCCGCTCGAACAGCGGCAGCGCCGCCTTGGCGCCGGCCCGCGCCTCGGCTTCGTTCTCCATGACGATCACGGCAAAGCGTCTGCCGGTTTGCTGCGCGCGCAGCGACGCCAGCGTTTCCAGCACCTGCTCGGGACGCTTGAAGGTCGGCAAGGTGACGACGGCTTCGACGGCCTCGACGTCAAGCCGCGGCGTGCGTCCCGCGACCGTTACCGAACCGTCCGATGGCAAAGGGATCATCCGTGTCCAGCCACATGGTGAGTTGGGCTCTGGTAGCACCACGGTTGATAAGGTTTCGTTAATCACCTTGAACGGAGAAGCCCGCCAGGCAGCGGCTTTCGGCCGTCGAATGTGCAGGCTTAATCAAGGGTTCACCGCACTTTGCTACCGGCTACACCACTGGATAGGTAAGATGCATCTGCTGTTCGCCACATCGATCGTGCCCGACGGCGCTCTCGCCTCGGGCTACGAGATCGCCAACGCTGCGATCATCGCTGCCTTGCGGCGCGCTGGCGCGCGCGTCACCGTCATCGGCTTCACCTGGCCGGGGAAGCCCGCGGCCGACCCCGAAAACACCATGGTGCTGGGTGCGATCGACGTGCGCACGGAAAATGCCTCCGCGCGGCAAAAGCTGGCCTGGGTCGGCAAGGCGCTGCTTTCGGGCCTCACCTTCGCGTCGGTCAAGCTGCGCGCCGTGTCCGACAGCGATGTTCTCGCTGCCATTGAGCGTGCCGGACCGTTTGACGGCTATGTCTTGAATTCCGTGCAGTTCGCCGGCGCCTTCGAAAAGCTGTTCGCTGAGCGGCCTTCGATCTTCGTTGCCCACAATGTCGAGCATCTTTCGGCGCGGGAGAATGCCGCTGCCGCCGACGGTCTCTTCCAGCGCCTGCTGTTTCGCCGCGAGGCGAGGCTGCTCAAGACCGTCGAAGAGCGTCTCTGCCGCCGGGCGCGCTTCGTCTTCACCCTGGCCGAGGAAGACCGCGCCGCACTCGGTGTCGCCTCCGACAACCGCTCGGCGGTGCTGCCGCTGGTGACCGGTGCCCAGGCGCCAACCCTGAAAAGCCCGCGCCGCACCGATTGCGACGCCGCCCTGATCGGCACCTGGACCTGGCAGCCGAACCGCATCGGCCTCGACTGGTTCCTGGGCAAGGTCGTGCCGCATCTGCGGCCCGATTTCCGCATCCGCATTGCGGGCCACATGCCTTCGGGCGTCGCGTCGAAGCACCCGGGTGTCGAATTTGTCGGCCGCGTGCCCGACGCGCAAGCTTTCGTGCGCGGTGGTGCCGTCATCCCGCTGATCAGCACCGCCGGCAGCGGCGTCCAGTTGAAGACCATCGAAACCTTCGAGCTCGGCCTGCCTTCGGTCGCCACCAGCCGTTCGCTGCGCGGCATCGACCACCGTCCTTCCAATTGCGTCGTCACCGACGATCCCGTTGCCTTCGCCAGGGCTCTCGAGGCTGCAGCGGCCGACATCCGCGACGTTGACGGCAGCGCGTTCCGGGGCTCGCAGGTCAAGG
>NZ_RZQP01000322.1:0-5508 GCF_003998165.1 Mesorhizobium sp. M7A.F.Ca.US.007.01.2.1
GCTCAGGCCAGATCGATGTCGAGAATCGCCATCGAAAAATTGTAGTCGCCGTCGTCCTCGTCCTTGAAGACGATGCCGAGGAATTCGTCGCCGACATAGACCTCGGCCGAATCGTCCTTGCGCGGCCGCGCCTTGACCTCAAGCTTGGGGTTTTGGAAGACGCGCTTGAAATAGGCGTCCAGCTTTCTGATTTCGTCCGGCTTCAACAGTCTTCTCCGATCATCGGGCTTGCTCGTTCGAACGCGCTTCTGGCACGTCGACAATGGCGATGTAAAGGCAAGCGGCCTGATTAAGGTCTGTTGATATTCACGTGAGGCCGGCCTGCAAATGGCGGTTTCCTGCGCTTCCCCGTTCTACCGCGTCGCGGTAGAACTGTGCTCACGTACCCAAACGTACGCTCCGCTCCGGTTCTCGGAACCCACCATTTCGGCTCGGCCTGACCTGAATCTCAAAAGACCTTGGGCGAGAACAATCGCCCATGTCTGCCCACGGCCTCAGGCAGCGGACATATGACAATCAGATGTCGAAACTGACGACCTGATCCATCGTCTGCGACGGCAAAAGCTGGTCCATCTGGCGCGACGGCTGATCGCAGCCGGTCTCGCCGACGACGCGGGCCGGCACGCCGGCAACCGTCTTGTTGTGCGGCACAGGCGACAGCACCACCGAGCCGGCCGCGATCTTCGAGCAATGGCCGATTTCGATGTTGCCGAGTATCTTGGCGCCGGCGCCGATCAGCACGCCGTAGCGGATCTTGGGGTGGCGGTCGCCGCCGGCCTTGCCGGTGCCGCCCAGCGTCACGCCATGCAGGATCGACACGTCATCCTCGATGACCGCGGTCTCGCCGACCACGAGGCCGGTTGCGTGGTCGATGAAGATGCCCTTGCCAATGCGGGCGGCCGGGTTGATGTCGGTCTGGAAGACCGAGGACGAGCGGCTCTGCAGATAGAGCGCGAAATCCTTGCGCCCCTGGTTCCACAGCCAATGCGCCAGCCGATGCGTCTGGATGGCGTGGAACCCCTTGAAATAGAGCACCGGCATGATGAAGCGGTCGCAAGCCGGATCGCGATCGTAATAGGCCTGGATGTCGACACGCACCGTCGTCGGCCACTCCTTGTCGTCGGCCAGCATGGACTTGAAGGTCTGGCGGATGAGATCGGAGCCGATGTCCTGGTGCGCCAGCCGCTCGGCCAGCCGATGAATGACTGCTTCTTCCAGGCTGTCCTGGTTGAGGATGGTCGAATAGAGGAATGCAGCGAGCAGCGGGTCGCGGTTGACAGCCTCCATGGCCTCGTCGCGGATCGAACGCCAGATCGGATCGACCGGCTTCAATGCGCTGTGTCGGGAAATGCTGATGCTGTTCATCGCCGTCTCGTCCTGCGTCCTGCCTGGCTTGCCTGTTGTGCTTGCCTGCTGCCCGGCCGCACATATAAGCCAGATCATAGCACGATTGAACTCAATTTTCCTTAGTGCTTTGTCAAATGGATTTGGTTCGCGGGAATTCAAGCAGCCATGGAAAACGAACCCTTGATCGACGACGCGCTGAAAAGCGAGCTCTCAGGGCTCTACCGGGCACAGGGCCGCCACTACCACAACCTTGCCCATATCGAGGCGATGCTGGCGCTGGCTGGCGACTATCGAAGGTTGCTGGCCGATCCCGAGGCGATCGAAGCGGCGATCTGGTTCCACGATGCCGTCTATGACAGCAGGGCCAAGGACAATGAGGCGCAAAGTGCCGCCCTTGCCGAAAAAAAGCTGGCGGGCCGCACAGATCCTTCACGTCTCGACCGCATCTCGGCAATGATTGTCGCCACCGCCACGCACCAGGTGCCGCCGTTCGACGGCGCGACGGCCACACGGGACGCAAGTCTTTTCCTGGATATGGACCTGTCGATCCTGGGTGCCGCGCCGGACGCCTTCGACGCCTATGAGCGCGCCGTGCGGCGCGAGTACCACTGGGTGGAGGAGCTGATGTGGCGAGCCGGACGCAGTGCGGTCTTGAAGAGTTTCCTCGCCCGCCCGCATATCTTCCACACGCAAGAGTTTCGCCAGCGCTTCGAACCGCAGGCCCGGGAAAACATTGCGCGATCGCTGGCGGCCCTTGCAAACGGATAAGGACAATCAGGATAGGCGCCTATCACGATGCCAAGCAGCCTCGTCCCCGACTACGGCACTGCTTCTCGCTGCCCGGGCCCTCCGCTCAGAGCGGATTTTCGGCATAGAACTCCAGCACGCGCTGCTTGAAGGTCTTGTCCCCGACGGCAAGCATATGATCGCGGCCCTCGATGTGGAAGGCCCTGGCGTTCGGCATCAACGCTGCAAGCTCATCGGGCGAGCCGCCTATGTCGTCGGTCGTGCCGACTGCGACCAGCGTCGGCTGGGCGATGCGGGCAACATCCTGCTCGCTCAGCAATTCGCGCGATTTGGCGATGCAAGCCGCCAAGGCACGGCGATCGCTGCGGGTCTGGTCGGCGAAGGCGCGAAACGACCGGCCGCGCGGATGGCTGGTCGCGGCCGGATCTTCGGCAAGCAGCGCGTCGGCAATCGGATCCCAATCGCCGACACCGTCGATCATGCCGATGCCGAGGCCGCCGAAGACCAGCGTCACCACCTTGTCCGGATCGGACAGCGCCATGAACGCCGCGATGCGCGCGCCCATGGAATAACCCATGACGTGGGCGCGCTCGATGCCGAGATGGTCGAGCAAGGCAGTGGCATCGGAGGCCATCTTGACCGGCGTATAGTCGGCCTCATCATAGCTCTTGGACGACGCGCCGTGGCCGCGATTGTCAAAGGCGATGGCGCGGTAACCGGCATCGTTCAGCGTCTTGAACCAGCCGGGCGACACCCAGTTGACATAGTGGCTCGAAGCGAAGCCGTGGATCATCAGCACCGGATCGCCCTCGCCCGATTCCGGCTGGCGCTCGAGGAAAGCAAGATCGAAGCCGTCATGGGTGAAAAACTGCATCAGCGACCCCGCTTGCGCACTCAACCGCCACCGCCATTGGGTGCATCGCCATTGTCGGCGGGCGGCATGCCGGGGCCGGACACCGTGCCCACCGCCGGATGGCGCAAAAGGTCGCCATACTCGATGCCGTTCCTGGCGGCAGTGCCGGCCTTGAGCTCAAGCACGAAGCGCACCGGTACACCAGGCGAAATGACGGCGTCTGATTGCGGCTCGCCGTGCTTGACCGCCCGGATCTTGCCGTCCTGGCCGACAAAAATCAGATCAAGCGGCATCGGGGTGTTGTGCATCCAGAAGCCAACCTGCTGCTGGACCTCGAAGACAAACAGCATGCCGTGGTTGTCCGCCATATCCTGGCGATACATCAAGCCAGCCTCGCGCTCCGCGGCGGTGTCGGCGACTTCGATGGAGAAAGAGCGATCACCGCCTTTCGTCACCACGACCAATGGCGCCGGATCGGCCGGAAGGATCATTGCCCGGCTGTCCGCCGAGGTTGGCTTTTCGGAATAGAAGTAACCACCGGCGGCGGCGACGAAGGCAATCGCGCACATCGCGCCCGCGGTCAGCCAGTTCCTGTAAGCCATTCGAGATCCTCGGCCGGAAACGCCCTAGTGCGAGACCGGCAAGGTCCCCATATCGGGGTGAATTTCGGCGGCCATAAGGCCTTTGTCGCCGCGCCCGAAACGAACCAGCACGACCTGTCCGGGCCGAAGCTCGGTGATACCGTAACGGCGCAAGGTCTCCATATGGACAAAGATGTCCTCGGTACCCTCGCCGCGGGTGAGAAAACCAAACCCCTTGGTGCGGTTGAACCATTTTACCAAGGCGCGTTCGAGACCGCTCTCCGGCGTCACAGCGACATGGGTGCGCTGCTCCTGCATCTCGGCCGGGTGGACCGCGGTGGTGACATCCATGGAGAGCACACGGAAGGCCTGCAATCCGCGCTCGCCATGCTTGACGAGGCAGACCACGCGTGCGCCTTCCAGCGCCGTCTGAAAGCCGTCTCTTCGAAGACATGTCACATGAAGGAGGATGTCGCCCGAGATGCCGTCATCCGGGAGGATGAAACCATAACCCTTGGCCACATCGAACCACTTGATGGCGCCGGCTACTTCGAGCAGATCAGAAGCGTCGCCGCCTTCGTCACGCTGCAAGGCGTCGCCAAGGGTTCCGTCCCGCCCCATGAAAG
Source organism: Mesorhizobium sp. M7A.F.Ca.US.007.01.2.1 (assembly GCF_003998165.1). Lineage (NCBI taxonomy): Bacteria > Pseudomonadati > Pseudomonadota > Alphaproteobacteria > Hyphomicrobiales > Phyllobacteriaceae > Mesorhizobium > Mesorhizobium sp. M7A.F.Ca.US.007.01.2.1. The sequence continues at coordinate 4,155 of NZ_RZQP01000322.1, forward strand.
AGGCCTTTTCCCCCATAAGAATGCCCCCTCTTTTCAAGAACACCGCAACTGATTCTTGCCAACAGATTAACACTGCGGCTTCCGGTGTGTGCAAGACCTGCCGTGCCTTTTTTCACGGTTCATTGGGGCAATACCGGATTTGTTCTTTGCCGGCATTGCGCACCGCCGCACGATTGCCCTTTGACAGGGCCGACCCTATGTTGCGCCGCAACGCAATTTATCGAGGAAATCACATGCGCTATCTGCACACCATGATCCGCGTCGCCGACGTCGATGCCTCGCTCGACTTCTACTGCAATAAGCTCGGCCTCAAGGAAGTGCGCCGCTACGAAAACGAGCAGGGCCGCTTCACGCTGATCTTCCTCGCCGCACCGGAAGACGAGGAGAGCGGCATCAATGAAAAGGCACCGCTGGTCGAACTGACCTACAATTGGGATCCCGAAGACTACAAGGGCGGGCGCAATTTCGGCCACCTCGCTTATGAGGTCGACGACATCTACGCCACCTGCCAGCATCTGATGGACAATGGCGTCATCATCAACCGGCCGCCGCGCGACGGCAACATGGCTTTCGTCAAGTCGCCGGACGGCATCTCGATCGAGCTTTTGCAGAAAGGCCCGGCCAAGGCCAAGGCCGAGCCTTGGGCTTCGATGGCGAACACCGGAAGCTGGTAGCCGATCACGCTGTCTTGAGCGGACAATGCCAGGCTGACGGCCCCGCTACCGTTTGGTTTTTCAGGGGCGGCGCCTATCTGTCTGGCTGAGGCGCCAGGCTTGGGCCGGCGCCCAGCCATGCAAAAGGGCGCTTGCCCAGGAGAATTCATGCCGACCAGCCATGCCGACGTCGCCACCGAACATGCCAGCCGCTACCTGCAGCAGTTGTGCAAGCACTGGGCACACAAATTCCCGGTCGAGTTCGATCCCACCCATGGCACCATCGATCTCTCAATGGGCCGTACCGTCATGGCTGCCGATGCCGCAGCGCTGCATATCACGGTGTCGACTGACGAAGCAGGATCGATCGAGCGCCTGGAAAGCGTTGTCGCCGATCACATCAAGCGCTTTGCTTTCCGCGAAGAACTGACCTTCGACTGGAAACCAACTTCCGCCTAGCCAGCCAACTACTTCTCACCGGCGTGTGCGGCCATCTCCAGCAGCGCCTGCACCGAGCGCCAATTGCGCGCGGTACCCGGCACTTTCAGCGTGCGCGGGATCAGCCCGGCAAACACCGATTTGCCCAGCCCATTCGGTGCGCTGAGGTAGAGCACATCGCCCTTGATCTCGAAGCGTTCGGGGCCGGTGCACTTTTCGGTCAGCCGCGCCACCTCATCGGCGGTCGGCTCGCGTTCCAGCAC
>NZ_RZQP01000323.1:0-5502 GCF_003998165.1 Mesorhizobium sp. M7A.F.Ca.US.007.01.2.1
CGAACATTGACCTCAGTGCCGCCAAGGAAAACGCCGAACTGGCGAACCTGTCAAAAACCCGTTTCCTCGCCGCTGCCAGTCACGACGTGCTGCAGCCGCTGAATGCCGCCCACCTTTCGGTTTCGGCGCTCGCCGAAGTTCAGACCAGCGACGAGGGCAAGAAACTGGTGCGGCAGGTCGAGCGCTCGCTGGAGACGATGGAGGACCTGCTGCGAACCCTGCTCGACATCTCCAAGCTCGATGCCGGCGTGGTGCAGCCCGACATAAGCGACGTCAGCCTGGAGGCGCTGTTCTCGTCGCTCCGCTCGGATTTCCTGCCGGTGGCGGAGATGAAAGGCCTGTCGCTGAAATTCCGGCCGGTCCATGCCGTGGTCCGCTCCGACCGCACGCTGCTGCGCCGTATCCTGCAGAACATTCTCTCCAACGCGCTGGGCTATACACGCTCGGGCGGCGTGCTTGTCGGCACCAGGCATCGCGGCGACACCATCCGCATCGACGTCGCCGACACGGGCTGCGGCATTCCCGACGACCAGCGCGAGGCGGTGTTCGAGGAGTTCCACCGCGGCACCTCGCCGGCCAATGCCGAACTGGACGGTGGCGGTCTCGGGCTCGGGCTCGCCATCGTGCGCCGCATGGCCAGCGCGCTCGGTCATCCCGTGACATTCTCGTCGAAGGTCGGACGCGGCACGATCTTCCACATCGATGTACCCGTCGGCATCGGTGCGCCAGCCGATGCCATCGCCAGCGTTGCCGACATGGAACGGCCGCGCGGCTATGGCCTGTTCGGCACCAAGGTGCTGCTGGTCGAGAACGATATCGAAGTGCTGCAAGCCATGACCTTCCTGCTCGAACGCTGGCAATGCCTGGTGCGGGCCGCGACCTCGACCGACGATGCGCTCGACATGCTTGGCGACACCGACTGGGTGCCCGACATCGTCATTGCCGACCAGCATCTCGACGGCGGCGATCTCGGCACCACGACCATCGCCGAAGTCCGCGACTATCTCGGCCGCGCCGTGCCGGCGCTGATCGTCACCGCCGACAGTTCGGAAGCCGTCGCCAAGGCCGCCCGCTCCGGCGGCATCGAACTGATGCGCAAGCCGCTGAAGCCGGCCCAACTAAGGGCGCTGCTGGCGCATTTGCTGGCCTGATCACTTCTCACGCGCTATTCCGATCGTCTTGAAAGGAGCGCGTCCTCCCGCGGACAGGTCGCCGACGCGCGCTTTGTTTCGACCGCCACCTACAATGCCGTGTGCGGCCTGCCGGCAACGAAGACAGACCCGAATGGTCTCGTCAAAACCTTTACTTATGACGCCTTCTGCCGGCCCTATCAGGTCTCTCAGAGCGTCACCGGCGCCTATGCCAAGACGCGCTTCGAGAACGAGGGCAATCCGGCGACACAGGCGCTGGTCAAGTACACCCCGCTGCCCAATGGCGCGAGTGGGGGCGCCGGCGAGGATTTTACCCGCTCCTTCTATGACGGGCTTGGCCGGGTCTATCGCGTGGAAACCCCCGGAGAGACGGCGGCCAGTGCAAGACGCATTGCCGAGACCGACTACGATCTTCGCGGCAATGTGCTGCGTACCGCCTTCCCGAGGTTCGTCGGTGAGACGGCACAGTGGACCACCAACAGCTACGACTGGGCCGACCGGTTGACAAAGACGATCAATCCGGATGCCAGCCAGCGCAGCTATCTGCACGACATCGCGACCGCAACCGGCACACCCACCCCCCGACTTTACGGGGTGACGCTGACCGATGAGCTCGGGCATTTGACCAGAACTCCATCGACGACACGCGGTGACATTGCCGGCATCATTCGCGACGTCGGTGGCCTCAATCTGCCGGAGAGCCGCAGCTACGATCTGCTCGGTCGGCTGATCGGCGTCACCGATCCTGGCGGTTCGACCTGGACCTACACTTACGACATGCTCGGCAATCGGCTGTCGGCGTCGGACGCCGATCTGGGCACCTGGACCTATGTCTATGACACCGCCAACCGGCTGGTCAGCCAGACCGACGCCAGGGGCACGGTCACCACGCTCGCCTACGACCAGATGGACCGGCTGACCCTGAAGACGGCAACCGCGCCTGGCGGCAGCCCGGTGACGCTGACCCAAAACACCTATGACCAGGCGGCGTCAGGCTATTACAACATCGGCCAAGTGACCCGCTCGGAAAACGCCGCCGCCGTCCAGCTCTACAATTATGACGGTCTCGGCAAAATCGCCCGTCAGGATGCCACGATCGCGGGGATCACCCATACTACGTTCAACGTTCACGACGGCTCCGGCCAAACGCTTCGCAACCAGTACTTTCCAGTGCAGCTCGACTTCGGCACGCCGATAGCGCACTTGCAATACACCGCCGGCAAAAAGCTCTATTCGGCGCCCGGCTTCATCACCTCGACGATCTACGAGGCTGATGGCCAGACCAAGGAGATCACCTACGCCAATGGCGTAAAAACGTCCTTCACCTACTCGCCGACGCGGCGCTGGCTGACGCGGATAACCACCACGCTCGGCGCCGGGACAGTAATGGATCGCCAGTTCACCCGTGACAGCCTCGGCCGAATTACCGACATCGCTGGAACCTCGGCCACGGGTCCGAACAGCTGGCACTATGTCTATGACAATGCCGACCGGCTGATCTCTGCCGACAATCTCGGCGACAACACGCTGGACGAAACCTTCGTCTATGCCGCCAACGACAACATGATTTCGCGCCTGCGTGTGGCCGGCACTTATGTCTATCCCTCGGCGAACGCTGCTCGTCCGCATGCGCCTATCACGGTCGGCGCCAATGCGATGGCCTATGACGCCAATGGCAATCTGACCTCCGACGGCAGCCGCACGCTGGTCTGGGACGAGGCCAACCGGCTGAAAACGGTCACGCGCGCCTCCAGCACCGTCAATCTCGCCTATGGACCGGACGGGGCGCGAGCGAAAAAATCATCGAGCTTCGCCACGACGCTTTATCCCGACGCCAATGTCGAGATCAATCCGGCGATACCGGGTGGAGAAATCTACACCCGCTATCCGCATCCCGACATCAAGGTCGTCGGCACGACCAAATACTTCCTGCACCGCGAACACCTCGCCTCGGTGCGCATGGTCACCGACATGTCGGGCAACACCGTCGAAAGCAACAGCTACGCCACCTATGGCGAAAGCCTCAACACCGGCTTCCAGACGCAGAAGAACTACATCGGCGAACGCTTCGATCCCGAGACCGGCCTGCTGTATCTCAATGCACGATACATGGATCCGGTGCTGGGGAGGTTCATTTCGCCGGATGATTGGGATCCGACCAAGGAAGGTGTTGGCACCAACCGATATGCTTATGCTCAGAATGATCCGGTAAACAAGAGTGACGCCAATGGGCATGCCGATTTACAGGGTATCGCTAGAAGCTACATCAACCGGGAAGTCGGACCCCAAGTACAAGCCCTCGCCGACGTCGAGCAAGATGCCGCGAAAGGCGCGGCAATTGGAGGCATTGCCGCGTTAGGTGTTGGAGCTGTTGTCGCAGCGCCGGAAGCAGCGGCAGCTGTAAGTGCTGCCTTTCCTGAAGCGGCAATGTTTGCCACCGAAATGGTCGCCGCAGAGACAGGGCTGATTGCTCCGGCTGGCGCAGTTGGGGCAGTGGCGCTATCCAGGTCGGAAGCTATGAAAAAGGCCTTGGATACAGTAACAGAAAAATTAAGCTCCTCTCAGTTGTCAAGCTTTAAAAACTACATGGGTAAAGTGCCGAGCAATTCAACTGAGAATGTTTCCATATCTGTCCAAAAAGGCACTGCAACTTTTACAACCGTTTCACCTGGGAAGGTTCCCGGTTCCTATGCCACGTATGAGAAGGTGGTCGACATGAACGGAAAAACCCTAAGTTACAGCAAGAAAGTGTTCGACCCGCTTGGGGGGCTAGTTTCCAACAAAGATAAGCTATCGAAGGCTGACAGTCCTAAGTCCGGAAGCGGCGGTAGCGGATCTGACAAAGGGTCAGCGGTTAGCGTCAACGATCACGAGGTCAGCAAATGATCAACGAAGATAGGATAAAGGCGGTAAAATCTTTGATAGGATTGGAGAAACCAATAGATTCATGTATAAATGCCTTAAATACTTTTTCTTGGGATTATGATGGAGATCCTGTTATTTTAAATCGAACAGATGTTGAGAGCGTTATGAAGAGATTTCTAGATGGAAATTTGAGCAAAACTGATCTAGAAGCATGGGCAGACGCAATAGAACTTCGAGACGATATAGCATTTTATGGATCAGATGCCAATTGGATAAAGATGGTTATTACAACCCTATCGACACCGCCGCTATATGGTCCGATCACAAGAGAGAGTGTCGAGCAACTTCTCGGATTGCAGTGACAGTGTCCTTTTACCATCTTCGCCCGGCCGTCATTGTGTGTAAATTGATCACATGGCTCGCCTTGCCCGCATTATCGTTCCCGGGCTGCCACACCATGTGAAGCAACGAGGTGACGGGTAAAAGCTCAAAACCCCGCCTGATCGCGAAACAGCTCCGCATTGTCCAGCTTCGAAACGTCGATCACCGCTTGCGTGCGGCTGTAGACATTGAGCTTGCGCAGAATCTCCGAGACGTGCGCCTTCACCGTGGGAATTACGGTGACAGTGCACCTTTTGCCCCGTTTGCTCGAATTACGGTGACAGTGCACTTTTTACCCTATTCGCCGGCATCACCGTAGGTAGATTAAGCACATGGCCCGCCTTGCCCGCATCGTCGTTCCCGGCCTGCTGCAACCACGTGACGCAGCGTGGCAACGGGCGCGCCAAGGTGTTTTTCACGCTGCAAGACTACGCGCTCTACAAAAACCTGCTGGTCGAGCATTGCCGTGCCGCCGGTGTCGGCATCTGGGCGTGGTGCCTCATGCCGAACCATGTGCACCTGATCCTGACGCCAGCTGACCCGGATGGCCTGCGGCGTGCGCTCGCCAAGGTGCACCGTGCCTATGCCGGGATCATCCACGCACGACAAAGGAAAACCGGGCATTTCTGGCAAGGCCGCTTCGGCGCCGTTGCGATGGACGAGGACCACCTTCTGTCGGCGGTGCGCTATGTCGGGCTGAACCCCGTGCGCGCCGGACTGGCGAGCCAGGCGGCGGATTGGCCCTGGTCAAGTGCTCGGGCACATCTGACGGGCGAGCCCGACGGCGTCACGGACCTGGGGCCGATGCAGGACAGGTTGCCGTCGTCGACCGGACTGTTCGATTTGCTCGAGACGGATGTCGCGGCGTTCGACGCCTTGCGCAAGGCCGAGAGCATCGGCCGGCCGATGGGCAGCGAGGCATTTCTGGACCGGATTTTCGGCCAAACCGGAAAGGCCGTGAAACTGCGGAAGCGAGGCAGGCGGCCAAAGGAAAATGGTGTACCGTCACCGTAATTCTTGAGCGCGGCGCCTGATGGGTTACCCTCCCCTTGATGGGGAGGGTCGGCGCGGAGCGCCGGGGTGGGGTGCGGCGCAGACCCCACCC
>NZ_RZQP01000324.1:0-5496 GCF_003998165.1 Mesorhizobium sp. M7A.F.Ca.US.007.01.2.1
TCCTTCTATCGTCAGAAAGCCACGAATCCGAGGCTGTCGGCTAGATATAGCCAAGCCATGCAGCGCGCGCGATGAAAATACCGGCCGATACAATCGGCCATCTACACGAAAAAAATGAGGAGAACGGCTCCAATGCAAAGCTGGCGCTTGCAGCCGCAAAGTCTCCACCCTATAGCAGCCCCTTGAGATGACCGACGCTTCGTCCCCCTATCCTCATCGCCATCTTCTGGGCATCCGCGACCTTTCCCCTGCCGACATCGAGCTGTTGCTCGACAGGGCGGACCGGGCGGTCGCGATCTCGCGGCAGTCCGAGAAGAAAACCTCGACGCTGCGCGGCCGCACACAGATCAACCTGTTCTATGAAGCCTCGACGCGCACGCAGTCGTCGTTCGAACTGGCCGGAAAGCGGCTTGGCGCCGATGTCATGAACATGTCGGTGGCAAGCTCTTCGGTGAAGAAGGGCGAAACGCTCATCGACACGGCGATGACGCTGAATGCCATGCGGCCCGACATATTGATCATCCGCCACCAGTCGGCCGGTGCGGCCGCGCTTCTCGCGCAGAAGGTCGGCTGCTCCGTCGTCAATGCCGGCGACGGCGCGCATGAGCACCCGACACAAGCGCTGCTCGACGCGCTGACCATCCGCCGCGCCAAAGGCCCGCTGTCGAAGCTGATCGTGGCGATCTGCGGCGACATCCTGCATTCGCGCGTGGCGCGCTCCAACATCATTCTGCTCAACGCGCTCGGCGCGCAGGTGCGCGTCGTTGCGCCGTCGACGCTGCTGCCCACCGGCATCGAGAAGATGGGCGTCATCGTCACCCGTTCGATGGCCGAAGGCCTCAAGGACGCCGATGTGGTGATGATGCTGCGCCTGCAGCGCGAGCGCATGGAAGGCGCCTTCGTGCCTTCGGTGCGCGAGTATTTCCGCTATTTCGGCCTCGATGCGGAAAAACTGAAGGCGGCCAAAGACGACGCGTTGGTGATGCACCCCGGACCGATGAACCGTGGCGTCGAGATCGCTTCGGAAATCGCCGACGGCCCGCAAAGCGTCATCCAGGAACAGGTCGAAATGGGCGTTGCTGTGCGCATGGCGGTCATGGAAGCGCTGCTCGATCCCCGTCGCAATCAAGAGGGCCGCGGCGCATGAGCATAACGGTCTTTGAGCGCGCCCGCATCGTCGACCCCTCGCGCGGCATGGACGAAGTCGGCGCCGTCATCGTCGATGGCCGCAAGATCGTTGCCGCCGGCAAGGCAGCGCTCAACCAGGGCGCGCCCGAGGGCGCCACCATAATCGACTGCGCCGGCAAGGCGATCATTCCAGGCCTGGTCGATGGCCGCGTCTTCATCGGCGAACCGGGCGGCGAGCATCGCGAAACCATTGCGTCGGCGAGTGTCGCGGCGGCGGCTGGCGGCGTCACCTCCATCGTCATGATGCCCGATACCGACCCGGTGATCGACAATGTGGCGCTGGTCGAGTTCGTGCTGCGCACCGCGAAAGACACGGCTATCGTCAACGTCTTTCCGGCTGCGGCGATCACCAAGGGCCTCGACGGGCGCGAGATGACCGAGTTCGGCCTGCTGCGCGAAGCCGGCGCGGTCGCCTTCACCGATGGCCGCCACACCATATCGAGTGCGCTGGTGATGCGCCGCGCGCTGACCTATGCGCGCGACTTCGGCGCCACCATCGTGCATGAGACGCAGGATGCGGACCTCGGCTCATCCGGCGTGATGAATGAAGGCCTCTACGCCAGCTGGCTCGGCCTTTCCGGCATTCCGCGCGAGGCCGAATCCATCCCGCTGGAACGCGACCTTGCGCTGGCGCGGCTGACGCGCGGTTCGTACCATGCGGCGAAGATCTCGACGGCGATGGCGGCAAACGCCGTGACGCGTGCCAAGGCCGACGGGGCGACGGTGACGTCGGGCGTGGCGATCCACAATCTGTCGCTCAATGAAAACGATGTCGGCGAATACCGCACCTTCTTTCGCCTGACGCCGCCATTGCGTGCCGAGGAAGACCGGCTGGCGATGATCGAGGCGGTCAGGGACGGTACGATCGACATCATCGTCTCCTCGCACGATCCGCAGGATGTCGACACCAAGCGCCTGCCCTTCGCCGATGCGGCGGCCGGCGCCATCGGGTTGGAGACGCTGCTGGGCGCGGCCTTGCGGCTCTACCACAATGGCGACGTGCCGTTGCTGAGGCTGATCGAGACCCTGTCCACGGCCCCGGCAAAACTGTTCGGACTGCCCGGTGGCACGCTGAAGCCCGGCGCTGTCGCCGATCTTGCGCTTGTCGACCTCGACGAACCCTGGATCGTCAGCGAAAGCGGCATTCGTTCGCGCTCAAAAAACACCTGTTTCGAAGGTGCGCGCCTGCAAGGCAAGGTCTTGCAAACGCTGGTTGCGGGCCGCACAGTGTTCTCCGTCTGAGCCGGACAACCCGCGCACCGCGCCTGATCCGGCCAAACTGGGGGAAATGCGGGGGAAACAATGACTTACAGCCTCATCCCATCGCTTGTGTTCGGCTATCTCCTGGGCTCGATTCCGTTCGGACTTCTGCTCACCCGCGCGGCCGGCCTTGGCGATGTGCGCCAGATCGGCTCGGGCAACATCGGCGCCACCAATGTTCTGCGCACCGGCAACAAGGGCCTAGCCGCGGCGACGCTGTTGCTCGACGTGCTGAAGGGCACGGCCGCCGTGCTGATTGCTGGCTATTTCGCGCCTGACCTGGCGATCTGGGCCGGTCTCGGCGCCTTTCTCGGTCATCTCTTCCCGGTATGGCTGGGCTTCAAGGGCGGCAAGGGCGTCGCCACCTATCTCGGCGTGCTGATCGGCCTTGCCTGGCAGGTGGCGCTGATCTTCGCCGTCGTCTGGCTGGTGATGGCATTTCTCTTCCGTTATTCCTCGCTTGCGGCGCTGACGGCGGCGGTCATCGTGCCGATCGCCCTCTATTTCATGAGCACACCGCAGAATGCCGGGTTGTTCGCAGTGATGAGCATCATCGTTTTCATCAAGCACCGGGAAAACATTTCGCGCCTGCTTGCCGGCACCGAGGGCAAGATCGGAGCCAAGGGATGAGCGAGCCGACCGCCGGGCCGCGCCTCAGCGACCGGCAGCGGCTGAGCTGGCTACGACTGATCCGCACCCAGAATGTCGGCCCTGCCTCCTTTCGCGACCTGATCAACCGCTTCGGCTCAGCCGAAGCGGCGCTTGAAATACTGCCGGAACTGATGATTTCGGGCGGCGCCATCCGGATCGCCCGCATCCCGTCCGTTGCCGAGGCCGAGGCCGAACTGGAAACAGCTGGAAAGGCCGGCGCCCGCTTTGTCGGCATCGGTGAAGCAGACTACCCACCCCTCTTGCGCAACATGGATCATCCGCCGCCCCTGCTGGCGGTAAAGGGCAACGCAGCTGTTTTCCGGCTGCCGGGTGTCGCCATAGTCGGGGCACGCAACGCGTCGCTGGCCGGCATCAAGATGGCGCGCATGCTGGCAGCCGACCTCGGCCGCGACGGCTACGCAATCGTCTCCGGCCTGGCGCGCGGCATCGACACAGCGGCGCATCAGGGCAGTCTTGCGACCGGCACGATCGGCGTGCTGGCCGGCGGCCTCGACCAGCCTTATCCGCCTGAAAATGCAGGCCTGTGCGAAGAGATTGCCGAGCGTGGCGCCATCATTTCGGAGATGCCCTTCGGCTGGCAGCCGCGCGCTCAGGATTTTCCGCGCCGCAACCGCCTTGTCGCGGGTGCGGTCCTTGGGCTGGTGGTGGTCGAGGCAGCGCAACGCTCTGGGTCCCTGATCAGCGCCAGGCTTGCCGGCGAAATGGGCCGACTGGTCTTCGCTGTACCGGGCTCACCGCTCGATCCACGCGCCGCCGGCGCCAATGGCCTGCTCAAGGATGGCGCCACCCTGGTCACCGAAGCATCGGATATTTCCAGGGCAATCGCGCCGCTGACCGGCATGCGAGCGCCCGACGTGCCGCCGTTCGAAGAGCCGCCCGACTTCTTGGCCGCACCACCGCCCGGCGAAAGCGACCGCGCCCGCGTCATCGAGGCACTCGGCCCGACGCCCGTCTCGGTCGACGAGATCATCCGCCACACTGGCCTGCACCCGGCCCAAGTGTTCATGGTGCTGCTGGAACTCGACCTCGCCGGCCGGCTAGAACGCCACGCCGGAGGACATGTATCGCTGGTTTGACCCACAAACGGCTGCCGCGAATTTGGCGTCGGTTGCGGGCGTACAGCGAGATCGTGGAAGGTTAGGAAGCCGAAGCGATGGATGGCGCAGCCATTGCCCCAGCAAGGTATTCCTTTGCTGTAGCTCGCAAGCGATCGGCGTGGTCATAGATTTCGTCCAGCGAGTCGATCTTGACCTTCTCTTCCTTCTCTCCATCGAAAAGCCCGAGATATTTGACAGTCCGGTTGAACCATAGTCGGGCAAGTGGCTTGCGGTTGTTGTTATCAACGAGGATACCGCAATAGCTCTTCTGGTCGCGCATAATTACCCTTGCTGGCTTTAGAAGATCGCGGACAATAGCCCGGACGACCATGAAACCCTCGCGTTCGTCCTCCGTAGTCACAACCTCCTCTTCGGTCTCAATTCCATCCGCGCCAATCTCGGAAATCTCAGTTTCAGCCAACGCAGTGGATAAACGCGACTGAACAGATTCCCGAACAATCTCGCGAAAGGCTGCTTTGACCATCGGTGTGAACTGCTCCTTCACCTGACCGGTGAACCGGCCTTGGTAAAGTCCAACCGTCACCATCCGAACAAACTCCTCGGGCGGATTTTCCATCACGTTGCCAATCTCTTTTTTGATTGCCGAAGTGTATTTTAGGCGATGAGCGGACTGCAAGATTCCGTCTACGTTGAAATCAGCTTTTGCGAATTTCTTCAGTTCGGACGTCAGTTGACCCTGTAGGTCCGAAAGGTCAAATGTCAGGAACGGGCGATCATCGAGCTTATTCGGTGCAACCAGATCTGTATGGAAATGGAAGGCACGGCCGTTGGTAAGTATGGCAAATTTGGCGTTGGTGACGGAAAAATACCTGTAAAGCTGTGCAAGGTGAATCCGATCAAGAACTGTAGTGATTGGTTTGCATTCGACAAGAACCCTGATTTCTCCATCAATTTTGATCGCGTAATCTACCTTTTCTCCCTTCTTACCCACCGCGTCAGCACAGTACTCAGGTATTACTTCATCAGGATTGAAAACGTCATAATCTAGAGCCGCCAAGAATGGCAGAACTATCGCTGTCTTCAAGGCCTCTTCGGTAAGCATTGCGCTGGAATGCGTCTTGATTCTGTCAGCAAGTACGCGAAGTTTCTCTTCGACGCTCATAGTCCCCTCCCTCAAAATTTGAGATAGGATCGTGCAAAATATGTTTTTGCGCAAGTCGATCTGCACTTCAGAACTTATGATGCACCAAGATCTGTCAACGCAGTCGACCTCAACCGTCTGCCAGAAAGATAACGCCAGCCTCTCAGGCACAGAACC
>NZ_RZQP01000325.1:0-5469 GCF_003998165.1 Mesorhizobium sp. M7A.F.Ca.US.007.01.2.1
ATTTGCCTTCGCCGAGCTCTCCCGCCACCGACGCGATCATCGAGACTTCGAGCAATTCCTTCGGCGCCAGTGGCGGCAGGATCGACGGCAGCCGCTGCGCCAGCATCGATTTGCCCGAGCCCGGCGGGCCGATCATGAGAAGATTATGCCCGCCGGCGGCCGCCACTTCCAGCGCCCGCTTGGCGGTCTCCTGGCCCTTGATGTCGGCGAGGTCGGGCAAATCCAGCGCGGCGGCGTGGATGCCGGCCTCGGGGCGCGACAGCACCTGCGTGCCGCGAAAATGATTGGCGATGGCAATCAGGCTGCGCGGTGCCAGAATGTCGAAATCCTTTCCAGCCCAGGCCGCCTCAGGTCCGCAGGCGAACGGGCAGATCAGGCCTTTACCCTCGGCATTGGCGGCGATCGCCGCCGGCAAGGCGCCGGCGACCGCGGCAATCGTGCCGTCGAGGGACAATTCTCCAAGTACGACATAGCCGGCCAGCATGTCGCCCGGAATGGCGCCAAGCGCAGCCATCAGGCCAAGCGCGATCGGCAGGTCGTAGTGACTGCCTTCCTTCGGCAGGTCGGCCGGCGCCAGATTGACCGTGACTTTCTTCGACGGCATCGACAGGCCGGATGCATGCAGTGCGGCCTGCACCCGCTCGCGGCTTTCGGCCACCGCCTTGTCGCCCAGGCCGACGATGTGCATGTTGACCTTGCCGGGCGCGATCATCACCTGCACGTCGACCGGCACGGCCTCGATGCCCTGGAAAGCGACCGTGCGAACCCGCGCCACCATTTCTTTGCCCCCAGGCCACAACCCACGCGATGGCCAAGAAATGGCCCCACGGGCAGACAATCACAAATCCTCGGTCAAATCAAGAACATTACGGGAACATGTGAGCGCGTGGGTTGCAGCCGAATTGAGCGCGGTTGCAAAAACGGAACATGGTTAAGACAAAATGAAAACGGCTTACCCGCGCTTGCCTTCGACTGCATCCCAGAACAGGCTGGCGATGTCGGCGCCGCCGAAGCGTTTGACCTCGCGCACGCCGGTCGGCGAGGTGACATTGATCTCGGTCATGTAGTCGCCGATCACGTCGATGCCGACCAGGATGAAGCCACGCTCCTTCAGCGAAGGCCCGATGCGTGCGCAGATCTCGCGTTCGCGCGCCGTCAGCTCGGTCTTTTCGGCGCGGCCGCCGACATGCATGTTGGAGCGGGAATCATGTTCGGCGGGCACGCGGTTGATGGCGCCGACCGGCTCGCCGTCGATCAGGATGATGCGCTTGTCGCCCTTGCGCACGTCCTTGAGATAGCGCTGCACGATATAGGGTTCGCGAAACATCTGGCCGAACATTTCCAGCAGCGAGGCCAGGTTGCGGTCGCCCTCCAGCAGATGGAAGATGCCGGCGCCGCCATTGCCGTAGAGCGGCTTGACGATGATGTCGCCGAACTCCTTGCGGAAGGCGGCAACTTCGAGTGGATCCTTGGTGATCAGCGTGTCCGGCATCAGGTCGGCAAATTCGGTGACGAAGATCTTTTCCGGGCTGTTGCGCACCCAGGCCGGGTCGTTGACCACGAGCGTCTTCGGGTGGATGCGCTCCAGGATGTGCGTGGTGGTGATGTAGTTCATGTCGAAGGGCGGATCCTGGCGCAGCAGGACGACATCCATCTCCGACAGATCGGTGCGCACCTTCTCGCCCAGCGAATAGTGGCTGCCTTTCTCGTCGCGCACCTGCATCTCCTCAATGCGGGCAAACACCTTGCCGTCGCGCAACGACAGCCGATCCGGCGTGTAGTGGAACAGCTCATGGCCACGCCGCTGCGCTTCCAGCGACAGCGCGAACGAGGTGTCGCCGGCGATCGACACGGTGGAGATGTGGTCCATCTGGACGGCGATTTTCAGCTTCATGGCGGGTCTCCGGCGGCTCGGATGGACGACTGTCCTGCCTGTACAGGCTCACTGCCCGTCTGCCAATCGCGACCTTTTGAAGATTGGCATCAGCAAGTCGCAAGCTCGGCCCTGCCGGTCATTCCGTGACAGGAGCCAGGCTGCGCGTCCTCGTTGTTCCTTGAGCCCGAATGCACACCTCACATCGATCCTTCGAAACAGGTCGCGGTTGCCCATGGAAAATCGATTTCGCGATACGTTTCCTAAAGGGTTTGCTGCCAGTCTGAAAATAAATTCCGAAGTCACAAAACAGGGACACCGATGCAAACTTCGTTTGGCACCGGTCAGGCAAACAGGGAGAGCACGGATCTGGCATTCACCGATCCGTTGACCGGGCTTGGCAACCATCGCCGCTTCTTCGACAAGGTCGATCGGCTGATCGCCGACCGAGCCGACGATCCCGCGCCCTTTACCGTCGGGATTCTCGACCTCGACGGCTTCAAGCCGATCAACGATCTGTTCGGCCACAAGGCCGGCGACGACATCCTGATCCAGGTCGCGATGCGGCTGCGCGCCTCTATGGACGGCTATTCCACGGTCTGCCGCATCGGCGCCGACGAATTCGCTTTTCTCTATCCGATGGTATTCAGCGAGGACGCTGCGGCCGAAAAGTCGCGCATGCTGATCGAGATCCTGTCGGCGCCCTACGATGTCGGCGAACGCACCGCCAGGCTTTCGGCCTCGGTCGGCTGCTCGTTGTTCTATTCGGGCGACGAGACCACGGAAATCCTCATCAACAAGGCAGAGACGGCACTCTACCACGCCAAGCGTTCCGGCCGTGGCCGCGTCGTCGTCTACACCCGTGAGATGGAAGAAGCGGCCAAGCGCGTCACCCGCATCGAACAGGCGCTGCGCCGGGCTGTCTCGGCCGGCGAGGTGGAGCCGCATTTCCAACCCATCGTCGATCTCGCCACGCGCCGCACCATCGGCTTCGAGACGCTGGCGCGCTGGACCGACCGCGACCTGGGTTCCGTGCCGCCGACCGTCTTCATTCCCATCGCCGAGGAGCGCGGCATCATCGGCCCGTTGTCGCAGCTGGTGCTGCGCAAGGCGACGGAGGCCGCCAGAAGCTGGCCGAAGGACCTGTTCCTGTCGTTCAACCTGTCACCCTCGCAGCTCGTCGACCAGAACACCGGCCTGCACATACTGGCGATCCTCGACCGCACCGGCTTCGATCCGCGCCGGCTGGAGATCGAGATCACCGAGACCGGCCTGATGAACGACCCGGCCTCGGCCGCTCAGATCGTCGAGGATCTGCGCCGCGTCGGCATCCGCGTCTCGCTCGACGATTTCGGCACCGGCCAATCCTCGCTCGGCCGCTTGCGCGAATTCCATTTCGACAAGCTCAAGATCGACCGCGCCTTCGTCTCCTCCATTCTCGACGACAGGCCGTCGGAACACATCATCCGCGCCATTCTGGCCATGTGCGAAGGGCTCGGCATGGACGTCGTCGCCGAAGGAATCGAGCAGGAAGCGCAGGCCGATCGCTTGGTCCAGTTTGGCTGCGCCGGCGGACAGGGCTATCTGTTCGGCAAGCCGGTCGATGCCGACGCCACGCTCGGCTATCTCCGCGATTCCTTCCGCGGCGCCCTGCGCGCCAAGGCGATCTGACCGGCGATCCTCCCCAATCCCCAACCCCGACGGTGCTGCCGTGCGCATCCGGTGCGGCGCATTGTCGTTTTGTCTGACATAAGCCCTGAAATTCGGCGGTTCGCCCTTGCCCGCGCGCCTTGCGTGGCTAGGATGCGCGCCGATCACGCTACGGCGCCGTGCGTCTTTCAAGACGCGCAAAGGACGCTGTAGCATTTAACATTTGCGCATGATCCCTTTCCGAAAATCGACCCGATTTTCGGGGTCATGCGCTGGGAGACAAGAACGATGATGCCATCGGCGCATTTTGCCGACCTCGAAGGAGCCTCGGTGCTGATCACCGGCGGCGGCTCCGGAATTGGCGCGGCACTGACCGAGGGTTTTGTGCGCCAGGGCGCCAATGTCGCCTTCATCGACATCGCCGACGGCCCAAGCACAGTTCTTGCCGACCGCATCGAGAAAGAATTCGGCCGCCGGCCGCTCTATCTCAAGACCGATTTGCGCGATGTCGAGGCCCTGCGGGCGTCCGCCGCGAAGGCTGCCGAGGCGCATGGCGATGTCACCGTGCTGGTCAACAATGCGGCCTGGGACGAACGCCACGCCGTCGAAGACGTGACGGTCGAGTTCTGGGACAACAACCAAGCCATTAATCTGAGGCCGCATTTCTTCACCGCGCAAGCGGTGGCGCCGGGCATGAAGCGGGCCGGCGGCGGCTCGATCATCAACTTCACCTCGACGTCCTATCTGATCAACCACCCCGACATGCCGTCCTACACGGCCGCCAAGGCCGGTATCCTCGGTCTGACCAAGGGGCTGGCCGGCAAGCTCGGTGTGGACGGCATCCGCGTCAACGCCATCGCGCCCGGCTGGGTGATCACCGTGCGGCAGAAGGAGCTCTGGGTGACCGAACAGGGGCTTGCCGCCCATGTCGCCAAGCAGTGCATAAAACAGGTGATGCAGCCGGACGACATCGTCGGCACCGTGCTGTTCCTGGCCTCGGACGCCTCGCGCATGCTGACGGCGCAGATGCTGGTCGTCGATGGAGGCTTCCTGTGAGCCAAGCCGGCAACGCACCGGCGGTCGCCGCCGTCGACTGGGGCACGACCCGCATGCGGGTCTGGCTGATCGACGGGCAAGGCAAGATGCTTGCCGAACGCCGCGGCGATGACGGCCTGATCACCGCGCAGCAAGAGGGCTTTTCGACCATCCTCGAAGGGCATCTGGCGGCGATGGGAGCACCAGCGGCGCTGCCCGTCATCATCTGCGGCATGGCCGGGTCCCGCCAGGGCTGGCTCGAAGCGCCCTATGTCACCGTGCCGGCGCCGCTTACCGCCATCCTTGCGGGTGCCGCCAGCGTGCCCGGCCAGAGCCGTGACATCCGCATCGTTCCGGGCCTTGCCCAGCGGCTGACTGACGCGCCCGACGTCATGCGCGGCGAGGAAACCCAGCTTGCCGGCGCCGGCCTGCCGGCCAGGGGGCGCCAGTTGGTCTGCATGCCCGGCACCCATTCGAAATGGGTGCTGGTCGAGGATGGCGCCGTTACCGGCTTCGGCACCTGGCCGACCGGTGAGCTGTTTTCCGTGCTTGCCGCGCATTCGATCCTGCGCCACTCGCTCGGCGAGCACCCCAAGCCGGTCACATCGGAAAATCCGTTCTTCCGCCGCTGGTGCGAAACCGCATTGGGCGAAGGCGGCGATGTCACCTCGCGGCTGTTTTCGATCCGGGCTGCCGGCCTGCTGCAGGATTTGAAAGCCGACGATGCCGCCGCCTGCCTGTCCGGCCTTTTGATCGGCGGCGAGATCGCCTCCGCCAGCCGCCGGCATGGCGCCGGTGCCGAACCCGTGGTGCTGATTGCCTCCGGCGCGCTGGCCGCACTCTACCAGGCCGCACTTGGTCTTGCTGGGCTTGAGGTCCGCGCCGTCGACGCCGACGAGGCAGTGCGTGCC
>NZ_RZQP01000326.1:0-5398 GCF_003998165.1 Mesorhizobium sp. M7A.F.Ca.US.007.01.2.1
CGTAGCGGCGCAAGAGCCTGGCAAAACCCAGGAATGGCGAGGCGGCGCGGGGGAAGCTTGTTTCCCGCATCATTCTGTGTCGCCCCCTTCTGTCCTGCCGGACATCTCCCCCTCAAGGGGGGAGATTGGCAGCTTCGGCGCTTCGCTCTGTTCGGCGACGTCAGCGATTAGCGAAAGCGGGGATGACATCCGATCTCCCCCCTTGAGGGGGAGATGTCCGGCAGGACAGAGGGGGGCGCTGTCCCGCCAGCCTTGCGAAATGACCTCCCGCGTCACGCCAGTGCCTCCTCGACGATCCGTCCAAGCTCCGGCGCAATGTAGGAAAGGTCTTCCTCGTCCTTGATCAGCACGCCGATGGCGCGGCGGAAGGCTTCCGGCCACGGGCTGCCGCCCTTCTCCAGGATGGTCGCGGCATTGGCCCATTCGACGGCCTCGGCGATACCCGGCGGCTTGGCCAGCGGCCGGGCGCGGATGGTCTGCACGGCCGCCGCCACCGCGCGCGCCGTTACCTCGGCCACATTGCCTGCGCGCAGCATGATGATGGCGGCCTCGCGCTCGGCGTCGGGATAGCCGATCCAGTGGTAGACACAGCGGCGGCGCAGCGCCTCGGCAAGCTCGCGGGTGCGGTTCGAGGTCAGGATGACGATCGGCTGTGCCGTGGCGCGGATCGTGCCGCGTTCGGGAATGCTGATCTGGAAATCGGAGAGGAATTCCAGAAGCAGCGCCTCGAATTCATGATCCGAGCGGTCGATCTCGTCGACCAGCAGCACGCGCTGTTCCGGCGCTTTCAGCACCTGCAGCAGCGGCCGGGCGATCAGGAAACGGTCTTCGTAGATGTCGATCTCGTGCTCGCCGGCGTGGCGAATGGCGAGCAGCTGGCGTTGATAATTCCATTCGTAGAGCGCATGCGCGGCGTCGATGCCTTCATAGCATTGCAGCCGCACCAGATCGCGGCCGAGCAGCGCGGCGATCGCCTTGGCCGCTTCCGTCTTGCCGACGCCTGGTGCGCCTTCGAGCAGCAGCGGCTTCCCCAGCCGGATCGCCAGGAAGATCGCGGTCGCAAGACTGTCGTCGGCCAGATAGCGCGAGGCGGCAAGATGCTGCGCCACCGCCTCCGGTGAGATTGCGACAGTCTCGGCGCTTGTCCCGTTCATTCCAGCCTCAGTTCGCCGCTTGCGCCTTCAGCGCGCGCAGGATGCGCTCCGGCGTGATCGGCAGCGTGTCGATGCGCACGCCGACAGCGTCGAAGACGGCATTGGCGACCGCCGGGATCTGCGGGTTGGCGCACATTTCGCCCGGCCCCTTGGCGCCGTATGGTCCGTCCGCCGATGGCCGCTCCAGCACGATGATCTCGGTCTCGGCGAGGTCGCCGGGGCCGGGCATCAGATACTGGTTGAAGTCCGTGCCGCCATGGTCGCGGTTGGGATAATAGGGCTCGGTCGTCTCGTAGAGCGCATGGCTGATGCCCATCCACGAACCGCCGACCAGTTGCTGTTCGACCATTTTCGGGTTCAGCGCGCGGCCGATCTCGAAGACGTTCTTCACCGTCAGCACGGTGACCTCGCCGGTCTCGTCGTCGACCTCGACCTCGGCCACGGTGCAGGCATGCGCGTAGCAGGTCGACGGCTTCATCGCGCCAGTCTCTTTCTCCGGATAGGAGCGCGGGATCAGGAACATGCCGCGGCCCGAGATCGAGCGACCGCGCTTGAAATGCGCGGACAGCGCGACATCGAAGATCGAGATCGATTTTTGCGGGGCGCCCTTGACCAGGATGTTGCCCTGGCCGTCTGTCTCGAGGTCGGAGGCGTTCACCTCCAGTTCCTCGGCGGCCACTTCCAGCATCACCTGCCGCGCTTCCCTTGCCGCCTGGATGACGGCGTTGCCGGCGCGGTGCGTACCGCGCGAGGCGAAGGTGCCCATGCAGTGCGGGCCGGTGTCGGTGTCGGCGGTGTCGACGACGACGCGGTCTGTCGGCACGCCGATGGTCTCGGCGCAGATCTGCGCCATGATCTGCTTCATGCCCTGGCCGAGATCGACGGAGGACAATGTCACCATGAAATTGCCTGTTGGCGTCGAGTGCACCAGCGCCTGCGTCGGGTCGCCGCCGAGGTTCATGCCGGTGGGATAGTTGATCGCGGCAACGCCGCGTCCGCGCCTGATCGCCATCTCAAGCTCCCTTCACGTAGGAGGACATCGCCATGTACCTTTCCGCCACCGGCCAGTTGGCGGCGCGCGAAGCTTCCTGCATGCATTCGATCAGTGCGGCGCCCTCTGTCGGCTGGCGGTGCGCTTTCATATCACCGTCGCGATAGGCGTTGATGAAGCGGAATTCGAGCGGATCCATGCCGATCAGGCGCGCCAGCTTGTCCATCTGCACCTCCAGCGCGAAATCGCCGATGGTGACGCCGAAGCCGCGCATGGCCGACGACGGCGTGCGGTTGGTGTAGACGCAGTAGGTGTCGATCCAGACATTCGGAATAGTGTAGGGGCCGGGATAATGCCCCGCGCCCTTCTGCGCGCCATAGGGCGAGTGGCGCGAATAGGCGCCGGCATCGGTGTATCCGGTGACCTTGCGCGCGACGATGCGGCCATCTTTCATGACGCCGTCCTTGATGACGACCTTTTCAGCGGCGCGCGGCGACGAGATCTGCATCTCCTCCTCGCGGCTGTAGATAAAACAGACTGGTCGTCCTGTTAGTTTTGCGCCGAGGATGGCGATCGGCTCGACGATGACGTCGACCTTGCCGCCAAAACCGCCACCGACTGTGCCGCCGACGAAATGCAATTTGCTGCCCGGCATCTGCAGGATGATCGAGGTGTTGTCGAGCGTGAAGAACATCGCCTGCGTGTTGGTGTAGCAGGTGAAGCGGTCATTGCCCTCGGGCGCCACCACGCAGCCGGTGGTCTCGGTCGGCGCGTGCTCGATCGGCGAAGACTGGTAGCTCTGCTCCAGTATGTGGTCGGCGCCGGCGAAGCCCGCCTCGACATCGCCGAAGCGCACCTTGCGGCACTCGCCGCTATCATAGAGGTAATAATTCTGGCCGTGATATTCGTTGACCAGCGGCGCGTCGGGTCTCAGCGCCTCTTCCATGTCGAAGACGGCCGGCAGCACCTCATAGTCGACCTTGACCTTGGCTGCGGCCTCTTGTGCCGCGCGCTCGGTTTCGGCCAGCACCGCGACCACGGCCTCGCCCTTCCAGCGCACCTTGCCGTCGGCAAGCACCGTCTCGTCCTCCGGCCCGATCTGGATCAGGATCAGGATGGTGTAGACATTGTGCGGCACATCCTTGGCGGTCAGAATTTTCACCACGCCTGGATGTTTCTCCGCCTCGGAGGTGTCGATCGAGCGGATGCGGGCATGGTGATGCGGGCTGCGCACCATCTTCAGGTGCAGCATGCCGGGAAAGTTGCGGTCGGCGAAAAAGGCGGTCTTGCCGGTGACATGGCCGGGTGAATCCGAGCGCGGCCGCGGCTGGCCGATCTCGTGCAGATCATCCTTGCGGACATCGGCGAAGTAGCTCTTGCGCAGTTCCATTTTTTGTAACCTCAAGCCGCGTTCTGAGAGTTGGACCGCGCGGCGGTCAGCACCGCCTGGATGATCGGCTCGTAGCCGGTGCAGCGGCAGATGTTGCCCGACAGCGCTTCGACCACCTCGTCGCGGCTGGGGTTGGGCGTGTGGTCGAGCAGCACCTTGGCTGCCATGAGCATGCCCGGCGTGCAGAAGCCGCATTGCGTGGCGAACGTGTCGAGGAAGGCCCGCTGCAACGGGTGCAGCACGCCGCTTTCCGAAAGCCCTGATGTCGTGCTGATGACGGCGCCATTGCAGGTCTCGGCCAACGTCAGGCAGGAGAGCCGGAGTTCGCCGTCTATGATGACAGAACAGGCGCCGCAGGTGCCTTGATGGCAGCCGCCTTTCGGCGAGGTGTCGCCGATCTTGTCGCGCAGCGCCTGAAGCAGCGTCGTGCCGCTGTCGATGAATTCGGCCTTTTCCGAGCCGTTGAGCGTGAATTGAACCGGAACCTTTGCCATGTTTTCCTCCCAGCGCGCCTGCCCGAACCAGCGGACAGACGCGCGCCCCCGAACGAAATATTATGCGAGCAGCAACCGGCCGAGATGAACCGGCAGGACTTCGGCGCGATACCAGGCGCTGGCGATCGAGTCGGTGATGGGCGAGATGCCATCACCGGCCGCGGCCATAGCCGGCGCGATGCCGTCAGCGGTCAGCGTTCGGCCGATCAGCGCTTTTTCTGCCGCCCTGGCGCGCATGGGCCGATCCGCCATGCAGCCGAGCGCGATCCGCGCCGAGGTCACGGAGCCATCCGACGACAGTTCCAGATCACCGGCTATGCTGAGCACGGAGACGCCCTTGGGCTTGATCCTCGACACTTTCAGGAAGCGGAAACTGGCGGCCTTCGGAAGCGTGACGCTCACGAAAGTGACGACGGCGCGGCTGCCGCCCCGATTGGCCAGAAAAGTCTCGATCGGCGTTTCACCGTCATCGGTGCTGACCGTCGCATCGAGCGCCAGCAGGGCAACGGCGAAATCGCCATAGGGGGCCGGGGCAAAAAGATTGCCGCCGACGGTCGCCATGTTGCGGATGGCCGGGCCGCCGACGGCGCGGGCGGCCTTGGCGAGCGTGCCGAGCTCCGGATGGCCGGCGATCGCCGCCATGGTCACCGAAGCGCCGATGCGGACTTTATCGCCGGCAACGGCGATGGTGGACAGGGACGGCTCGGTCGACCTGATAAGGCCGGATACCGAAACATCGCCTTCATTGGCCGCGCGGACGACCAGCGTGCCGCCACCGAGATAGCGAGTGCCGGCCGCCTTCAGTGCCGCGTTCGCGTCTTTCACCGTTGCAAAAGTCTGCAGTGCCAGCGCCATGGTTGGCTCCTGTCAGCTCTGGCCGGCGAAATGGCTTTTCAGGGCGTTGAAGCCGCCCTGAAAGACATTGGCGCCCATGCCCTCGGCCAGCTTGTCTGCCTCCTCGGGGGCGGCGTCGAAGCTGGCGGTCCATTCGGCGTAGGTGCGGTCGCCATCGGTCACGCGCCGCAGCTGCAGGGTCGCCTTGTGGTTGGTCAGCGGCTGCGGCGTCTCGAGGATGGAGTAGCTGACCAGGAAATTCTGATCGGAGAAGTCGAGCAGCTTTTCGCGTAGGCGGGCGCCGCTGGCGAGCTGGAAATTGCGCACGCAGCCGATTGTGGTGGCATCCTTGCCGTCTTCAATGTGGCTTTCCACCATGCGCGGATGCCAGTCCGGCAGCCCGTTGAAGTCGCGTATGCGCGCCCAGACCTTTTCGACCGGCGCGTCGATGACGCTGGAGATGGTGACTTTGGCCATTCAAAATGTTCCCTTGCAAAAGCGATCCGGTGCAAGGGTAGGGCGGCCATTTCAGCGA